>CAZJRS010000009.1:0-59232 GCA_964548585.1 uncultured Methanocella sp.
GTTTGGCCGTTTGGCGTTTTTGAAGCTTAACTATAGTTGGCGTTTTGGCGGTTTGGCCCTTTGGCGTTTTTGAAGACTGAATCTTGCAGGCAGGTTTGGTATTTTCAATTTTTTAAACTATCCCAGAGCAAGCACTAGTAGATTATGCACGGGAATACTGGAAATCTGTGTTCTGGCACAGCGCAGCGTTCGTATTACTGAGTTGTTCCTAAACAAGCGCTTATGTCAAGATCTTAGTCATATCCACGTTGCGGGCGACTTCATCCTTGATCGTCTTGATCTTTTTCTCGTCTGTGGGGTCAATACGGGCAATCATCCGCTCTACGATTTCTGCCGCGGACAGGGTGTCTTCTTTGACTGAGATCATTGGTACCCCGAGGAACCGGGCCCGGTTGATGACTTCCTGTGCGGGGAGGAGGCCACCGGTCAGGATGATGCACGAGGTCGACGTATTCAGTGCTGTAAGGAGAATGTCGCTGCGGTCGCCGCCGGTGATCACGGCTTTGTTGTGGGCGCGCTCGAAGTAGCGTAAGGCTGATTCCCGGGACATGGCTCCGATCAGGGTCTTTTCTACGACGTTGTTCAGGTTCTCGCTGCCGGTCAGGACGATGCCGTTCAGCTCTTCGACAATCTCGAAGGTGTGAAGGGTACGTAGTGACGGGGTATAGGGAATCATGCCCACGATTGGTATGCCCTTGTTGATTAAAAAGTTCTCGACGCCGACGTCGTTACAGAGGTTCAGGATGACGCCTTTCAACGGAATCTTCCTGTAATCCAGGTAGTCCTTGATCATGGCGACTCTGTCCAGCGACTCGGGTCTGGCGTCGGAAAGCAGGATCAGGTCTGATTTGAACCGTTCTACGATATCATACGAAGAGAGGCCATACAGGAACCCCATGGTGATATTTTCCATACCCTCGATGATCATCAGCTCTTTGTCCTCGGCTACTTTACCGTATGCGACTTCCACCTGATCCATGGTGAGCGACGGCATCTTTTCCCGGGGAAACGGGCAGAGGTCACCGGGATTGGCTTCAAAGTCGATCAGAGCCTGCATCAGGTATGCGTCTTCTTCGACCCGCTGGCCGTTGACCGTGATCATCTTTTCCTGGAACGGTTTGAAAAAGCCTGTGTACACTTTTGAGTTCAAAGCGATACCTAACGTGATCACTGTCTTGCCGCTTCGAGCGTTTATAGAGCTGATAAAAACGGATTTCATCCTATTGCCTACTATGATAGAAGGTGGCATGATCATATTAACATTTTCCGTTTTCCCTGCCTATCTGAGATCATCCGAGATCAAGCTTTGACTGGCAAGGTCCTGGTATCCCTCCGATCAAATCTCAGTGCGGTGGTATCGGATGACGTTTCAAGTCACAGAGTATATTTAATGACCATTTCACACCCAAAATCATGTAGTAACTCGTATTTACCGTTTAATTTTCAAAAAAGACCCGATTTTTTGACTTTTTCGCACTTAAGGTTCATAATATTTTTAACAAAGCTACTCGAACATCGTATCGAAGCAACGAAACAGGAGGCATAGTTAGCATGATTAAAAAAGTGTTTGTAGCGGCGTTAGTAATACTGACGGCGCTGGTATTCGCGGTTCCGGCGATGGCCGATCTCGGCTATGGTGGCGCAGGTTATGGTGCCGCTGGTGCGGACGTACAGGCAGGCGCGGGTGGCGCATGTCCGTCGGCTGTGACCTATGGCGCACCCCAGGATTGTCAGGCCACAGTGTCCTGTAACATCCCGGCTACCCAGATGGTTCCGTATGCGACGACAAGAACCGAGATGCAGACTGTCAACTATCCGGTGACCGTGCCACAGCAAAGCACCGTAACCGTGCCTAAGCAGGTTAGCGTACCTGAACAGGTGACAGTACCAAAGGCGGTTTGCGTACCTGAACAGGTAACTGTAACCGTGCCCAAGACTGTGATGACAACTGAGCAGGTGACAGTACCTAAGACTGTATGTGTGCCTGAAGAGGTGCCAATAACCACCTACACCACAGCCTGCGCCCAGAAGCAGGTGCCCGTTGAGGTTCCCGACGTGGCTTACCAGCCACAAACGACCCTGATCCCGCAGACTAAGACATTCTGCCTCGGCAGCACTGGTGCCGCCGGCATGGCATGTCCGACCGGTTGCGGAGCGAGTGGTGTAGCAGGTGCCGGCGCAGCGGCAGCTCCGAGCGTCGGTCTTGGATCTGGCATGAGCACAGGTTCTGGTTCTGCAGCCTCAAGCATGCAGGGCATGTCTGGATCGAGCATGCAGGGCATGTCCAGCAAGTAAAACCGGGAATGAAGATTAATAAAAATTAGTGACGGCACGGCCCGCCGGGATCATGGCTACCCTTCCGAACGAAACTGTCCGGCGGGCCGTTCAAGCCTTTTTTTATTTTGATTATCAACTGGATACTACGACCAGTGTTATCATCACTCTTTCTGCCAGGCAGGCGGAATCTATAAAAGCTCCTAGTGGTTTAGTTGATGTGATCGAGATGTACGTACCGATCGCGTTTTACAAAAACAACCTTGTCCTGATCGACAATATGGATACTTTTGCGCTGTATTATTGTTCCAGCGTTAAGCAAAAGATGAGGCCGACTCTGGGTGAGGGTATCGACAATGGCAAAGATGGCAGGATGTCTGCCGAGACTGACGATGGGTTCGGCGGGAGTGCTTACGCTTTAGAAGAATCGTTTTCAGATACCCTGGATGATGACGAATTATAATTAATTGTAAGTCGACGACGTATGATAAATTAATGGTCGTCGACTTCTCGGCCATCATTTTTTAACGTTCTATCTGACACTGGCTTACCAGAGCTGTTGCCGTGTCTCCCGGGTTCTGGAGTGGGAATATCTTGCTGTCGATCCTGTCGATTAGTTCATGAATCGACGTTTCCTTACCATTGTACATACACTTGATCGGCGTGCCCTTCGGGTATATCCTGCCGAGCTCTTCTTTGGTCTTGATCGGAAAGCTGACGCCGCATGCCGTTAGTTGTTCGACGATCGTGGCTTTCATCACATCGATGTCTTCGATGGTCTTTGAGGCTGGCTCTTCCCCCATTAACGTAGTGCTTCTCTCGGTCATTTCAGTCACCATCATAACTATATGTATATTTATATAATTATAATGTTTGTCGGAGAATGTTCCCGAGAAGGTAAAAACAGTTTGATCTATTGCGGCATTCACTCCATGTCGCGAGGGTCGTCTTTCATATATTCTCGCAGTACCGTAGTAGCGTAGCTGCCGGCAGGCAGGGAAAACCGGGTTTTCAAGAATCCTTCTCCAGGCTCCAGCGAGGGGCTCACTGGTAATACGGTCGCTCTCCACAGCCCTGCCGAGGTCAACTCGGGTATCTCCGGGATGGTGAAGTCTGCGGGGTATATTTTTACTTCTTCCAGCACCTTCCTCGATGCTTCATCCAGGGCTTCGATGCTGGTGTTTTTACCAACAAGGGGCAGTACTGGTGTTACCCTTTTCCTTTTGTACAGGTATGCGATGTCCGGCTTGTTCTTTTTGGTGACCTGCTCAATTTTGGATACGTCTGGCTTGCCGTCCTGATCGTGGAAACAAACCGTGTCGCCTTCCTGTGGTGCAGCGATCGGTATCCCCATGAGGATTCTCTGGCTGAGCATCTTATTGAACAGGTACGACTGGTAAGCGTTCACAAAGAGCTTCATCAACGAGCTGGACAGCGCCCGGAAGGCTCCTGCATAGTCGCCGGGCCTTTCGATCAGCCTGTGCATCATCGAGCGCTCGTACCGCAGGTTAAGCGGGTATATCTCGAGGCCTTTCCGGAAGTCCCTGGTCTGCATGACATACTCGCGGGCTTCCTGGTTATCCTGGTTTTCATCCGGAAACGCCCTTGCAATGTAATCCATCGCCGCCCCCTCCAGGTCACCCCTGACAAGCTTTTCTCCCACCAGGTGGGTGATGGGACGCCTGATGCCAAAACGCTGGTACCCGAAAAAATTGGGTACTCCGCCTTCGGCGGTGATTTCGCCTGAGGTGATCTTGAGGCGGGATTCCATATCCTCCCGGGGGATGCTGATTCCGGTGATATTGATCTCAAAGTCATTGCCTGCGAGATAACCGAGGGATAGCCCCTTGTTCGCCCTGCCTACCGGGGTTATTTCGACCCTTGGCAGCGTGATTCTCTGCAGGTCTTCCTCCGACACCCCATAGATACTGACCAGCTGGGTTGTGATCGCCCGCTTATCCTTGGTACCGGCTATGCCGATCCTTTCGTCGCTGATGCCCAGCTGCCGGGAAAGGTCGCGAATCAGGTGGTGCGTTTCCCAGTTCTCTTTGGTCAGTCTCAGGATCAGGTAGTCGCCGGTTTCACCTGTTTTAAAGTCCGGGATCTCTTTCACAATAAAGTCGGCGGGGGTTGCACGAATCCTCCCCCCGATTCCATCTGCATCCGTGAGGTATGCTTCGATCCCCATCAGGCGCTCAAGCTCGTACGGGCTCTTTCTCATGAAATCACGCGTGGTACTGGTCGAACTTGTCCGCAGGCACAGTTCCTTCTGCCGGTCGCTGGAAGTTGATGACTGGCATCGGAACTGCCGGGGGGAGGCTGAGGTTCTGCGATAGCAGTAACGCCAACGGGATGATCCTGGCCATCATATTGTTGGCGATCTCATTCTGGACCTGTACGTCGGCATGCCCTGAGTCCCAGTCCTTTTTCTCCTGGTCCGGATTGCCGCCCGACTTGTCGCAAACGCCTTCAAAGCGAATGTAGCCGATTGACGGATTCAAGTAGTTGATCGCCACCGTGTATTCTACGCGAAGTACGTCGCCTGTGGGGGCCCGGGTAACCGCCGGGTTCCGCAGGTTGATATCATAGTTGACATTGATGTTTCTGAACTTAGCGAGCTCTTCGAGCGGCACGTGCCGCGCGGACTCGATCTTGTTGATGCTAAAACCCACAATCATGATAATCCCTACATTAGCTTGAGATGTCCGATGATCTTATCCAGTTTATCTGCTTCCGCCGGTCCCATGCCCAGGGCAGTAAATGTGCCAGGGGCGACGCACGTAAGCCCCGCATCCTGGATGAGTGCTGTCGGTATGTCTGCCCTTCGGGCATCTTCTTTGAACTTAAAGAGCTCTTCTAGCGAATTTACCTTTAAGACGATTTTTTTCTGACCGTCCCGCTTCCACGCATCTTGCACCCCGGGTTTTGCCCATTCGTAGGATGAGAGCGAAGCATGCGCTACCTGTACGGCCATCTTGCCCTTCGGTAGCTTGAGGTCTTCCCTGATGAGTATGATCTGCTTGTATTCCGTCATTCTCGTTCCCGGCGATATGCTCTTGTATGCTCTTGTGGCATTACTAATATATATTGGCTGTCACGGCAGTCGGGGTGTGCCCGCTACATTACAATTATAAAATATGATACATATGCAAATTTATATTTATCATCACCTGCTTATAGTATAGTCGAATGCTCTTCAATCTATCACGATTCGAAACCGATAGTTTAATAACTGGTCGGCATATTTACGGCAATAAACAAATGACGGGGATATGATGGACTACGACGTCATCGTCGTGGGCGCGGGGCCGGCCGGCTCCATAGCCGCAAAACATGCCGCGCTGAACGGCGCAAAGACACTGTTGCTGGAAGAACACGGGCAGGTGGGTTCTCCTGTCTCTTGTACCGGCCACATCAGTCGCAGAGCACTGGAAGAGTGCGAGCTGGGTGAAGGTAGTTTCATCAACAAGCGGATCAGAGGCGCATTTGTTTATGCACCTAATAATCGCTATATCGTACTCGATAAGAAGCAGACCATCGTGTATGTCGTGGAACGAAAAATCCTTGACCGAGAGATGGCCCGACGCGCTGTGAATGCCGGAGCCGAGATCATGGTCAGCACCCGGGCAGAAGGACTCCGGGCGGTGCCAGGGGGCCTCTCTCTCAAAGTGTCCGGTGTCGACGGACCTGGCGAGATTAGCGCTTCTGTGATCATCGGGGCGGATGGGGTTAAAAGTAAGATCTCGCGAGCCGCAGGTCTCGGAAACCTGCCCCATGTCTGTTCCGGCATTCAGGTGGAAGCAGCTTACGAGCCCCGGGACCCGGAGTTCGTGGAGATGTTCTCGGGGAGCAGGTATGCGCCTCCTCCGTACTTCGCCTGGGCGGTGCCGACCGCGGGTGACTGTTGCCGGGTCGGCTTGCTGGCAGATGAGCACGCCCACGAATACCTCCGGCGGTTACTTACCGAGCACGAGATCGTTTCAAAGAAGGCCCGGTCCTCTGTCGACCTGATCATGGGTGGGGTCCCGGTGGGTACCCTTAAGCGTACCGTCACCGATCACGTGATGATCGTCGGCGATGCGGCGGGGCAGGTAAAACCCGTCTCCTATGGTGGCATCTACACGGGCACCAGGTCAGCCCGCATCGCGGGTGAAGTGGCGGCCAAAGCGGCTCTCTGCGGGGACGCCAGCTCGGCCAGGCTCATGGAATACGAGCGACGCTGGCGGGCGGACATCGGCCGGGAGCTGATGCTGATGATGCGGTTCAGGAAGATGTACAGCCGCATGACGGACGATGATCTCAACGAAGCGCTTGCATTGCTGGACAACCCTGACATAGCCGAAGTAATGACACGCTATGGGGACATCGACCGTCCCTCCCAGCTGGCTTTCGAACTCCTGAAGCTTACCCGGAACAAGGGTATGTGGCGGCTCATGGGTTTACTGGCAAAAATGTTGTTGTAACGTGCTGGATCATACATCAAAAACTGATACTTGATGGCTGTGGCGCTTCTTGCTACACCTCTTCTCCTGTGGCGGGTTTCTGTCCGCACCTCACTGCGTAACGCGTTTTTCCCTGCGGCAAAACCTTATTATTGGTTGTCTCCCTTGTTAGCACGCATGGCTGTAATCCGCGAAGGAAAGGTCGCTATCGAGATGGGTGAGAAGGTGTTCTATAATCCCCGGATGGAGATGAACCGGGATATCACTGTAGCTTGTCTGATGTGTCTGCCTGACGTGACGTCCTACGTGGATGCAATGGCCGCCTCGGGTATCAGGGGCATCCGGATCAAGAAGGAGGTGCTCCGGGAGATCGACGTCACCGTCAACGACTGGGATGCCGGTGCCTACGAACTGATCCGGCACAACGCCGAAGCTAACGGTGTCACAGTCAATGTGAGCAACCGTGGTGCAAATACGCTTCTCTCGTCTACCCAGTACGACTTTGTGGACATCGACCCGTTCGGGACCCCGTCTCCATATATTGACTCGGTGTGCCGGGCTTCGAAGCGGGCGATGGGCATCACAGCCACCGATACCGCGCCGCTATGCGGAGCCCACCTGCGGTCAGGGATGAGGAAATATGGCGCTTTTCCCGTCAAAACCGAATACTACCCTGAGATCGGGCTCCGTGTGCTCCTGGGTAAGGTCGTGCGGGAGGAAGCGAAGTACGATCGGGCCGTGAAGCCCCTGCTCTGCCATGCGACAGAACATTATGTCCGGCTGTACCTGGCAGTCGAGCATGGGGTCGTACCAGCCGATCGGATGCTGGACCAGATGGGCTTTATCCTGGACTGCTCCCATTGCCACTACCGGGAGCTGTTGCCCGGTCTCGCGGTACTGCCCCACGACCGGTGTCCCAACTGCGGCGCGAAAGTCAGGATCGCCGGACCATTGTGGCTCGGTGCGATTAAGGACAATAGCTTCGTCAGCCAGGTGCTTGGCGTCATGAACACGGGCGAGTTCGGCAAGCAAGAGCGGGCGGTGCGCCTGTTAGAAACGATCATGGGTGAGATCGACGTGCCCACGTTCTATGATCATCACAAGATTTGCAGGGATCTGCGGGCGACCCCTACGACCGTCGAGGTTCTCCTTGACGCGTTGCGTGGCATCGGGTTTCAGGCATCACGGACACATTTTTCCGGGATCGGCTTCAGGACCGACGCGCCTGTCAATCTCGTGAAAAAGGTCATTTCGGATTTATCCCGGCGAGAATAGAAATATTGTTCTCCGGATCACCAAATTTCCGACAATTTTCTCCGCGTTTATTGAAAACATTCCACAAACAGGGTATTGTCAAAAATTACCGATGTATAATTACTATTAAGCAATTCTAGGCTTTGGTGACGAAAATTTATATAATGTTGCGTACTGATCATATCAATTAGCCAGTTTGGTCCTGGTGGGTGTATGGATATAGATATAAAGTTATTATTACAAATATTTGAAATGGTACTCGTATTGCTTCTATCCGTCGTGATTGTGGCATCGATACCTAAGTTTCGCGAGATAGTCAGCAATAAAGCTAAACTATTCCTTTACCTGGTACTGGGATTGATACTGTTTTCACTTGTCGGCATGGGGTTTAATGTCGTACAAGACAAGTATGTGTCGGATATCATCAAAGATAACGCAAATGACCCTACCTTTAATCCATCAATGGCAGGCAAAGACGCACTTTCAATACTGTGGCCGTATGTTCAGTTCTACCCATTGTTTATCTTCTCCATCGCGATGGCAGGTGTCACGCTAATCACGTTTATGGACGGGGAGTTCTTCGGTTATATCTTCGCAGGTACCGGGTTCGCTGTACTGATCCCCGATGTGATGAAATACGCGGGTAATGGGCGCTACGATCTGATCTTACTCGGCCTGGCATTGTGGGCAATTATTCCAGTCATCTGGGTTTTCTTCTTCAGAGACATATCGCAGGATAACCCGACTTTACGGGAGCGCTCCTGGGCTGCGATTAAAGCGGCATTGTTCTCTTATCCGATCTACGCGATCACCTCCATAGTGGCTGTTTTCGGGGAAAGCCCCCGGATGATCGGCAGCGATCTTATCTCGAGTATAACCTCAAATTCTAACCAGATCTTTGCCTTTGTCCTCATGTCACTGTGGTTCTATCTCTTACTGACGGTGATTATCGTCTCCATCATGTTCGTCATCCACGACCTGCTGATGCACATCTTCAACGTTCGGAGAACAGTCACGAACAAGGGGATCAAGTACGAGGTCGTGCATCCGGTAGCAGAGATCATCGCGCAAGAGGCTCCTAAAATCGACGCGTATAAGGGCCTGGTTGAAGAGATCGACGTATTCTATAAATACATGGACCGAGTGGACAGGCTTCGGGCTGCGTCGACCATCGCCAGGTTTAAGAATGAGTACAATACCCTGGCCGCCCGCTATGATGAGGGGTCCAAGGCTGAGGCGGAACGGCTCATCAAAATGGTGGACCAGGAATTTAAAAATAGGTATTAGATTAGAATAACTAAAAAAACGTAAAAACTGTGAGGGATCGAGATGGTACTGTTTAAGCGTGAAGATATCATAAAGATCATCGAGACCTGCACGATCAAGGGGCAGGACGAAGCGATCATTAGAGCTCTTATGTACTTGAATCTCGGGTATCCGATCATGCTCTACGGTCCACCGGGTAATGGTAAGACCACCATCGCAGAACATATACTGCGATACGTATCCCGGGGCGATGACTACTATCGGATGGAAGCAACCGAGGGCATGACCGAGTATCATACAATCGGAGGCTTTCACCCCCTCTCGATGTCAGGCAACGCCGAACTGTCCCGCCAGTTCATCTACAAAGACGGTATCGTAACCCGGGCCCTACAGGAGAATAAGAACCTGCTGGTAGACGAGTTCACCCGGGCGCCTTCTACCGCCTATTCCGGCTTGTTTATGCTGCTCTCGACCGGTACGCTTCACCTGGAGTACCGGGAACAAACTTTGCACCGGCCTAAAGACTGGGTCCTGATCGTTACGGCTAACCTGGGCGACGAGGGTACGTTCAAGATGAGCGCTGCGTTAAAGCGTCGCTTCATACCGATCTTTATCGGGTACACCAGCCGCTTCACCGAGGAGAAGATCATCAAGAGCTATACGCCGAACCTGAACGTCGTGCTGATCAACGCCATCCTGGACTTCGCCGAGGAGACCCGGCGGCTGTGGCAGGAAGAAAAGTCCTTGCCCCAGGGGCTGTCGACCGACGGCGTGATCAAAATGGCCCGGTACTGCGACATATCCATTGAGGAAGGCCTGGATGCAAAAACAGCATTTATCGACGCCGCCATGCACCAGGGTGTGATCATAGCCGACGAAACAGACTATGTCTCGCTGCAGACGGTGAACGAGCTGGCTCTCAAGATTTCGAGCAGGCTGTAACCCATGATTTTTCCGGACGAGAAACGTATACGCGAGGCCTGTGCAAAGTACATGGCCGAACCTTCTAACGTGCGGGCATACGATACACTGGTTACCGGATGCCGTTCCATCGGCAAGAACCTTATACGGTTTTATCATATCATCCCTCCGACTTCCGAGCGGATGGTCTACAACTCCTACGACGGTACCGGCATCATCAGCTTTAGCAGAACCATCGCCGAGTTCTGTAACAAGGGCAAGAGCATGGATGGTATGATCACCTACCGGCGCGTCAGGGATGTCAAGAAGGTCCGGATGGCCATCATCTACGATGACTCCAACTCCATGACGTCCTGGTGGCGGAAGCAAGCTATGCAGCAAAACATCGAAGAAGCCGAGGCTCCCCAGACCTATGCCAAGGTGGCTTGCCTGTCACTGATGGAGGGGCTGGGCAGAGACATGGAGATCAACTTCTGGAAGTTCGGCAATGAAGCCCAGGGTCCGTTTAACCTCAGTTCTAACATGTACAAGGAAATCATCAGTAGCAACGGCTCAGGCGGGTCTCGGCTGGACCTGGCCTTGCAGTCGATGATCGACAACAGCTGGCACCGGCGGCCCGGGGTCAAAATTGCCATAATCCTGACAGACGGTATACCTGAGGTGGGCCGAAGCGTATACGCTGAGGACGTTAACGTGAACATTCGGACACTGGACCTGGTGAAAAAGCTGGTCCACCACAAAGTCCAGGTGCTTTACTTGCAGCTGCTGACGGACGAGTCCCGAAAATACAAGAAGAGCGGTGGCTACACGCTGATGGAATTCGGCAATGACGTTCAGCGGATGGGCTGCGAGTATATGACGGTAAACAATAAGGAAAGCCTCATCGAGTCACTTTTCAAGGGCTTGAATACGGTGTCCAAGAAAATATAGCCTTTCAGCCGCGTCTGATCGATAGGCTAAACGCCTCTTTTTGAGCATAGTTATATCTGGATACATACTAATTTTCTTCCAGGTGATTATGCTGATACATGCTGTAGGCCGAACTCTCGAAGGTAAGGCTGACTACTATGACGTCCGACTACTAGACGTAACTGGTACGGTAATCGAGACTCGAAAAGGCGAGGTTACCAAGGCAATCTCGGGTAAGGACTCGGGTGCCTGCGTCAGAGTTCTGTACAATGGGGCATGGGGTTTCGCTACTACCTCCGACACCTCTGATACGGCTATTTCCAACGCCGCGGAGCGGGCGGCGAAAATTGCCCGGGGGGTCAGCGAAGGCATCAAGGAGAAGGCTCGCCTTGCCCCTGTCAAGGCGGTTCGGGACGAGGCGACTGTCCCGATGAAACGCAGCTTTGT
The DNA here is from genome assembly GCA_964548585.1 of uncultured Methanocella sp. Classification (GTDB taxonomy): domain Archaea; phylum Halobacteriota; class Methanocellia; order Methanocellales; family Methanocellaceae; genus Methanocella_A. The sequence continues at coordinate 11,514 of CAZJRS010000009.1, forward strand.
TGACGCATCTGTCGAGACAAAGCTGGAGTACCTGACCTCTGCCTATGAAGCCGTAAAAAAATATGACTTCGTAGCTAATGCGATGGTCAACTACAAGGATACCTACACTGTACAAGAGTTTTTTTCCTCTGAGGGCGCGGAGATAAAAACCAGAACACCCCGCATCATCTGGACGATCGAGCTTGTGGGCAAGAAAGACAGCCAGATACAGTCTGTACGCCGGAGAATCGGGCGGGCGCAGGGGCTGGAGGCCTTCGATGGCGATCTTCACCTGAAAGAGGCAGACTCCGCCGTGTCATCGATCGTGGCACTGCTCAACGGCAAGGCTCCCCCTTCCGGGGCGATGCCCGTTATCGCCGACCCCGGTCTGGTTGGCGTGTTCGCCCACGAGGCGGTAGGCCACGCGTCGGAAGGTGATCTGGTCTCTACCGGTAACTCCTGCTTTGAGGGCATGATCGGTAAGGAGATCGGCAATGCTTCGATCACGATCAAGGATGATGCGACATTGCCCGGGCTGTTCGGCAGCTACGTCTACGATGATGAGGGTGTGCGAACCCGGACGAAGGTCCTGATCAAGGAAGGAGTCCTTAACGACTATATCCTCAACCGGGAGGCTGCTGCCCGTCTTGGCATGGAGCCCAACGGTGGCGCCAGGGCTGACTCCTATCACAATAGGCCCATCGTGCGTATGAGCAATACGTTCATCGAGGCGGGAGACGCGACCTTGCATGAAATGATGGAAGGCGTCAAACAAGGCGTGTACGTCAAAGGGTCCAGAGGTGGTCAGGTGAATACTTCCCAGGGATTCTTCCAGTTTAACGCACAAGAGGCGTATCTGGTCGAAAACGGCGAAATCACGCATCCTCTGCGGGATGTATCGCTATCCGGAAGAACGCTTGACATACTGAAGCTGATCGACCTGGTCGGAAAAGACCTTGATATGGGTCACGCAGGCATCTGCGGCAAAGGCCAGTGGATTCCGGTCGATGACGGGGGCCCGCATATACGCATCTCAGAGTGTGTGGTCGGAGGTCAGTAGATGAAGGAAATATTGCTGCAGGTAGCCGATAGTGTCATACACGCGGCCAGGGGCAGGGGTTTACAGTGCGAGGCGTTCGTGCAGAAAAAGAATTTCACGTCGGTTGCCATCGAGGGGGGCAAAGTGACCTTCGGATCTCAGGACGGGGATTTCGGCATCGGGATCCGCATCATCAAAGACCGGCGCACGGGGTACGCGTTCTGTGACGAAAAATCCGTCGAGTTTGGCCTGGATCGGGCAGTACAGGCTGCGCGCTTCGGACGGCCTGGCCCGTACGCCTTCCACGACAATAACAAGTACGATTGCACCCGGTCGATCTTTGACAACAAAGTAGCCACTCTGGTTGTCGAGGAGGGGATCGAGATGGCCCGTGACCTGGTCGAGGCGGGGTCGTTCGACTCCCGGGCAGTACCGTCGCGCGGGGGATTATCCTTCGGCACAGCCTCCTTCGCGGTGGCCAATACCAACGATGTCATGATCTTCGACGAGGGTACCTTCATAGGCGGCCATGTCATGTCTGTCCTGAAAGATGGCGGTGTCGTCGTCAACGGCGACGAAGGCGAATCATCACGTATCATGGACGTCAACGTCGAGGACATCGGTCGCCAGGCGACTGAAAAGGCGATCGCCCAGCTCGGGCAAAAAAGCATCGAAACCGCGAACATGGACGTGATCCTACGGCCTGACGCCGCGTTTGAGCTGTTTGCCAGTACCGTTCTGCCGGCGCTCTCCGGTGATAATGTGCGTAAGGGCGAGTCCATATACGCCAGTAAAGTCGGCGAGAAAGTGTCGGCCGATTCGTTCTCTATCGTGGACGACGGTCGCCACCCGAAAGGTCTCAATACCTTCATCATGGACGAAGAGGGCTATCCCAGCCAGCGCAACGTAATTATGGATCGGGGAGTCTTACGTACCCTGCTTTACGACCAGTTCTCCGCGGTCGAATCCAGTGCCAGATCGACGGGCAGTGGTTTGCACACGGAGCGTAGCGAGTCCGGAACCACCTATAAAGTTCCGCCCACTACCTGCGCTCGTAACATCGTATTCGAAGGGGGCGAGATGAGTGAAGAAGAGCTGGTCCGTAGCATAAAGGATGGTGTGATCGTAGAGCACGTGCTCGGGGCACATACGGCCAACCGTGTCAGCGGTGATTTCTCCGTGGCAATCTACTCCGGTTTCCGTATCAAAGACGGCGAGATCCTGTACCCCCTCAAGGGCGGCATGATCGGCGGTAACCTGCCGGCGCTTCTCCTGCATGCTTCCATTGCCGACAACTACAAGCTCGTGGAGGGTGGCATGTCCGCCGCGTCCGGATACGTCCCGAGCGTTAAGCTGGAAAATGTCCGGGTATCCGGTTAAACCTTAACGTGACATGCCGTCTCCCGGCATGTTCATGTTCATTTTCCTTTTTCTTTTTAACAGACGGTTAGTGAGCAAGCCATTAAATATATATAAATCTAATTACATATTATGTAATACATTGAAATAGGAACCTCTGGTGAGTTTAATATGCGACGCATGATCTTTACATCGCTGATCATTGTTAGCTTCCTGCTGTGTACTGCCAGCATTGTAAATGCTGAGGGCAGCGGCTTGAAAGCTTACGTGCCGGCCGATACGCTTGTCGAAGCCGCTGTGCTTCCATACGCCTATAACGGCACTTTCGTCGTTTATAACGACGGCCAGCATGACGGGGTTTACGTCGTCCGGGTCTCCGTGGATGACCCTGCAGCCATCTCGTGGATCAACGTGACTCCTGCCTCCTTCGTACTCTCCCCCGGCGAGTCAAAGCTGGTGAGGTTCGACATTAACATCAGCCCGGAACAGGCGAAAACCGGCGAGTACCACATCATCTTCACGCCCACGCTTCTGCCTCGAAACGTCGAGCCCTACCTGAACACATTCGCACAATACATATCGGTCGTAGATCGCTACAATCTGACACTAGTTGTGCCATCGATAAACGGCTTCGCCGCCCAGGGCACAGAGACCGTAGGCAGCAGACCGGTATACTTTTTCGAAGACCCGACAAGGGTCAACCTGATCCAGTACTCTCAAGCCTATGACGCCAACCAAGACATCGTAGAGATCGATCGTGCCATCCGTCTCAACGCTCCCGCCAACGCCACTGTAGGCGAACCAGTACCTTTGTCCGTATCCGTATTCGAAGGGCTCAGTAACCGGGGTATTGATCTGATCGCCGTGTCCCCCGAGGGCATCTTCTATCCCGTAACCAGCGATAATTTCACGTTCAACAAGGCGGGAAAATGGGGTATCATCGCCTCCGTCGGGGACCTGATGCTACTCGGCCGGCCAGTCTCCGTCAGCAGCGGGAACGCTTATCTCGCCATGCCCGGCATTGATACAATCCTGGCCTCCATCGCGTTTATCCTCCTACTATCCTTGGTGCCCATATGGATTCTTACCCGCGACAAACATGCCGACCCCTACCGGGACATAACCTTTAAGACATACGTCATCCGCAAGTACATCGATCACTTTGACACAGACCGGCTAAAACGCGCAGTAGGGCAAGTCGAAGACGAGTACTACGACCTCGTCTCCAGCGACGTACCCGGTGACAGAGATCAGGCACGGGCTTCACTCGACGAACTCAAGACACTCACCCGGCTCGAATCCTGACTCAAACACGGCGGCACAACGACTTTTTTTACCACAACGGCACAACGGCACAACGTTTTTTACCACAACGGCACAACGGCACAACGACTACTACAAAAAATATATAGTCCGTCATAAATTATCTAATTTTTAGATGTACCCCTGTGCGTCAACGCTATCGACTTTGGATATCAGGTAAAACCGGGCCACTCTTACACTCCAAAAATTATTTTCTTAAACGTTATTAGAAAATCGTTGTGTCGTTGTGTCGTTGTGGTTGATAAGTAGTCGTTGTGTCGTTGTGTCGTTGTGGTTGGTGGGTGGTTGTTGTGTCGTTGTGGTTGTTGTGTCGTTGTGGTGAGTATTTATCGGTTTATCTTTTTCAGTATGCCGTCTGCGGCCTCTATGCCTGTGGCTGCGGCCGGTACGATGCCGCGGGTGAGGCCGGCGCCGTCGCCTGCGACGAAGAGGTTGTCGACGTTGACGACTTCGAAGTGATCTCTGGTGTCGGGCCGGATGGCGGCGAATTTGATCTCCGGGGCATACAGTAAGGTGGTATCGGATGCCACGCCTGGGACTACTCTGTCTAGCATATCCAGGCCTTCGATGATGTTGGTGACGACTCGGTGGGGCAGGGCCATGGATATGTCGCCGGGGGTGACGGCTTTCAGGGTCGGTACTACGTAGCTGCGTTGTAGCCGTGACCAGGTTGACCTGTGGCCTCTTTTCAGGTCGCCAAGCCTCTGGAGGATGGGTTTGCCTCCGCCGATGGTTTTGGCTTGCTGGGCGATAGTCGCACCGTACTCGTTGGTATTTTCGAGGGGCTCGGTGAGCGCTATTTTGGTTAAAAACGAGAAATTCGTATTACTGGAGCGGCAGGTTCGCTGGGAGTGTCCGTTTGCGCCGACTCCTGATTCGTACGTGTCCTGTACTACGAACCCGTAGGGGCAGGTGCAGAACGTCCTGACCAGATCGTCGTAGGTGGGCGTGTACATGCGAAACTTGGGGTCCCAGTTGACTTTGACTGCTTCTTCGTATACTACGGAGGGGACTTCTACCCGGACTCCGACGTCGATGGGCATGTATTTGATGGGGACTCCGAATTTTTTCATCTCTTCCCCAAGCCAGGTGCTGGCAGAACGTCCGGGGGACAGGAGGACGTAGTCTGCCCTGATTTTTTTACCTTCCACCATGACACCTGTCACTTTGCCGTTATCAACTACGATGTCGGAGACCCGCTTATTCAGAAGAAAGCTGACTTCTCTTTCCTTCAGGTTGTTTTCCATGGAACCGATCACTCTGGGCAGCATGTCGCTGCCTATGTGCTTTTGCCTGATCGGGATAAACTCGATGCCACTGGCTGCAGCCCTCGTCGCCAGGGCTGATGGCGGTACGTGTGGGTCCTCCGGCGGAGCTCCATGCCCGATAAAATACCTGTCGACTTCGGCGATCAACTCTTCCGCTCTGCTGGTGCTCACAAATTCCGCCCAGTCACCGCCCACCTGTGGGCTCAGGTTCAATTTACCATCGGACATGCCGCCTGCCCCACCTACGCCGGCGGTCACACTGCAGACATTGCAAAAGATACAATCGCGGCCCTGCATAACCTGACAGGTACGCTGGCCTATGTCCTTACCCCGTTCAATGATGGTAACGCTGGCTGCATCCGCCAGCTTATCTGCAGCCAGCAGTCCGCCGGGTCCGGCCCCGACTATGATCACCTTGGGTTTTGCCATGCTGTCGCTCCCTCACAAACCCGGCCTGGGTCCGGGGTGGTGGAATTTTCTTGTACAATCATTTATCAGCATTTCAATATAAATAAGCTCTATTGAGTTTATGTAGATAGGCTATTTAGGGACGCCTGAATAACCTTTTGTGGACCGACGATGAAAGGCTGCGTCAAAGGGACTCTAAAAATGGGCAAAGAACCGATTCTTAATACCAGTATCGCTGATGACAAGGTCAGTCAGATGATCGATAGCCTGGGAAACCTATCGCTGGAGATGGAACTGCAAGAGAGGACTATGGTAGGCATGTGTGCTGATATCAGTGACACATATCAGCAGAGCGCGAGAAACTTGCTTCACTATATGGCGTTAAGACAGCATGATATGAGAGAGCTGCAAGAAACCCTTGCCATCTACGGGCTTTCTTCCCTCGGGCGGGCGGAGTCCCATGTCATGGCCACGGTAAACGCAGTCATGAACGCTCTTAGTCGTATGCAAGACCCGGGTCAGGTCACTCAGGTATTTCCGGAACCGGTCAGCATCTGCGAGGGGCAGCGATTGCTGGATGAGCACAGCAGCGCTTTACTTGGTCCCGTCGCTGTAAACCGGAGTACTCGCATAATGGTGACTTTGCCCTCCGGTGCAGCTTCAGACTACGAGATGGTCCGGGACCTTTTGGAAGGTGGTATGGACTGTGTACGGATCAACTGTGCGTACGACAGCACTGAGGAATGGGGGCAGATGATTGATAACCTGCGTCGGGCGGAGCGCCAACTTGGTAAAAACTCTAAAGTCTTCATGGACCTTGCCGGGCATAAGCTACGCACCGGGCCGGTCGAGCCTGATGATCCGGTTATTCGGTGGTCCACCGGAAAAAACCGTAAGGGTAAAACTATTAAGCCCGCAATCCTCTGGATAGCCCCTGACACAGGTAATTTTACTCCTTCGGTCGACGTTGACGCCGTATTAAAGTTTCCCGTGGGCTGGATCTCCCGACTGAAGATCGGGGACAGGGTAGAATTCCATGATGCCCGTGGAAAACGTCGGCACATCGATATCGTGGCATCGACAGGCCTGTGCCTGATCGGCGAATGCACGAAAGGGGCATACGTGACTCCGGAAACAGAATTCATTCATCACACATCGGATGCCTCGTCCCTGGCTGTCGAAGCAGGCCATGTGGCCCATATCCCGGGGAAAGAAAAGGTAATCCTGCTGCACAATGGCGACACATTGATATTGACCCGGGATTGCAGGCCAGGCAATCCTCCGTTGTACGATATCACCAGCCGCATGGTGGCTCCGGCTAGTATAGGCATCACGCTGCCCGAAGTCTTTGGCTCGGTGCGGCAGGGCGAACGTATCTGGTTCGACGATGGCAAGATCGGGGGCATCATCCGATCCGTGAGCGATGATCACCTGCGCGTCGAGATCACTCATGCAAAGCCGAGGGGTAGTCACCTTCGGTCGGGTAAGGGCATCAATCTGCCGGACTCTCAACTTGGGCTGCCGCCGCTGACTGAAAAGGATATCGAAGACCTGCACTTCATCGCTCGTCATGCCGATGCAGTCTGCTTTTCGTTTGTCAGCAAAGCCAGTGACGTGTACGAACTCCAGTCCCGGCTTTCTGAGATCGGCGGAGGCCAGCCTGGCATCGTCATGAAAATAGAGACGATCGAAGCGTTCGAGCATTTGCCCGAATTGCTGCTCGCTGCGATGCGAAGCCCGGCCGCCGGGGTCATGATCGCTCGAGGTGACCTGGCCGTGGAATGCGGTTACGAGCGAATGGCAGAAGTCCAGGAAGAGATCCTGTGGTTCTGCGAAGCTGCCCACATGCCCGTAATCTGGGCTACCCAGGTCCTGGAGACACTGGCCAAGAAAGGGCTGCCTTCCCGGGCGGAAATAACTGATGCAGCCATGGGTGTCCGGGCCGAGTGCGTGATGCTCAACAAAGGGCCGTATATCCTTGAGGCCATTGCCACTCTCGACGATATCCTGGGGCGCATGCAGGCACACCAGAAGAAAAAGGTGTCCATGCTCCGCAAGCTCCACGTAGCACAGAACCTGAAGCAGGCCTGATGGCCGGAACGCATGACGAAGAAATAGTGTCACCCCGTAGGGTGACATCAGTTATTTATCTGCTGTAAACCAATCTCCTTTTCGATGGAAAGCGTCATTGAGCGGCTGCAGCGGGTCGGCCTGACCGAGTATGAAGCGAAGGCCTACGTGAGCCTGCTGACTGACCATATGAACAGCGCCTCTGCGCTGTCAAAAAAGTCGGGCGTGCCCAGGACGAAGGTTTACAGTGTGCTGGAGTCCTTACGGGTGAAAGGCTGGATCATCATTTACTCCGGTATCCCTCTGCTTTTCAAGGCTGTCGAGCCGAAAGTGGCGCTGGACGGGGTGAGAAAGGAGTACGATGGGCTGCTCGAAAGTTTGACCGAGACGCTATCGGGGGAAGCTATGGTGATGAAGGACAAGATAGTTGTGCAGAAGTACGATCTGGGCCTTGGGGGGCTTAAGGAAGAGCTGAAGAATGCCCGGACTGTACAGATCAGCAACGCGACGACAGACCTGGTAGAGCGGATCTCTACTGCCATAAGGCCCGATGCTGTGGTCGAAGTGGTGCTCTTCCCTGGCGAACGAAAAGCGGGGCGTATGGATTTCACCTTCCGTGAGGCTGTCATCCGGGTGGTCGGGGTTATCCGGGGTCGAGAGGTTCCTTCTATGACTGTGGTAGTAGACGAAAACCGCATTTTTACTGTCATCGAGGATCCGGTGGACGAGCGGTATTTAGTGAATGAGATGCTGAACGATGATTGTTGTGGCTGTCTCTCCGGCCTGATTACCCTGGGCTGGAACAGCTCCAAGGAGGCCTAGCGATGCCAATCGTCGACGGTAAAACCTACGATCAGATAACACCCTTTGAAAGGTGTCCTGCCCGGGATGGCTACCACTGCGTGACGAATTCTCTGGCCAAGATCTACTATCATAACGGCCATCCGCTCACTGAGGACATGCTCCTTGGCCTCGGCGCCGGTATGGGCTTCATTTACTGGAGCCCGAAAGGCGGCTATCCCTTCGTGGGTGGCAGAGGTAACCCGAAAGGTTTCTATAAAGACCTGGGCGATCGAACCGGCGTCCTGATCACTGAGTCGTCGACGGCCAGCGAAAAGAAGGCTGAAGCTGCCCTGGTCGATCGGCTGAAGCGGCAGGAGCCGGTCATGATCAACGGCGATATGGGATACCTCCCCTGGTTCGAGATGCCGGAAGGCTATCATTTCGGAGGACACGCCTTCGTTGTCTGCGGCTACGACGGTAAAGACCGGATACTGGCATCCGACATGGACCAGAAGGCGAGCGGCCTGAAAAAGGGCTTCTACTACGCCACAACTCTTGAAAAGCTCAGGATTGCCAGAAACTCGAAGTTCAAGCCTTTCCCACCCAACAATGCAAGCTGCAGCTTCGACTTCACTGGTTATCACGACCCGGGACCTGCGGATATATATTCATCGATCAGGCAGACCGCAGACGCCATGCTTAATCCGCCCATCAAGAACCTGGGCGTCAGGGGGATCCGGCATACGGCGAAGGAGCTGCAAAAGTGGCCGGGCTTGTTCGACGATCAATCACTGATGATGAACCTCTTCAACCTGTACATCTTCATCGAGATCGGTGGCACCGGCGGTGGATGCTTCCGCTACATGTATGCTCGCTTCCTGAGGGAATCTGCCCAGATCACTGGAGACCGGCACTTGCAGGATGCTTCTGAACTGCTGGATCACAGCGGACGGCTGTTCACAGAGACAGGTTTGCTGTTCCAGGACTACACGGACAGAAGAGGGCTGGCAGAGCGTATCGTGAAAGCGGGCGATCTGCTGGGGCGCATTGCCAATAGCGAAGAAGAAGCTTTTAACCTGCTACGCAAGAGCTTGTAGGTATCCGGTCCATGTTTCTCATGGACATCCCCTGAACTTTGATCCTTTGTACGGGTCAGGCGTCGGCTGCATGCGGCCGACGCTGTTTGGTAGACTCCCGGTAAGGATACTGCACTGACAGACCTGATCTATATTTTTAACGCTTGATCCGGAACGGGAGCCTGTAGCCGGCAGGCATAATCCATGGCAGAGCCGGTATACTGGCGTTTTGCGCTACAAAATGTTATCTGTTGCCGGTCAATACTGTTGAATATGCGTATGCAGACAGCGTCTGTGCCGGATCTTAGCGCGTTCTGGAGCATATCACTGGGCGATCTTTACCAGCAGCTGGGGTCCGGGCCCGCCGGACTGTCGGAAGTGGAATCGGTATCCCGCCTGAAGGAGTATGGGAGAAACCTTATCAAGCCAAAAAAGACGGTCAACTCGACACGTTTATTCCTGCACCAGTTCACAAGTCCCATTATTCTCATTCTGTTGTTCGCCGCAGTCCTGTCATTTTTCCTGGGAGAACCCATTGACTCGGTGATCATCCTGATCATCGTGCTGTTCAGCGGTGCCCTGGGTTTCTGGCAGGAATACCGGGCTTCGAATGCGGTTGAAGATCTGCTGGCACTTGTGCAGCTGAAGGCAATGGTGTTGCGCGAAGGGCGGGAGCAGGAGATACCCTTTGAAGAAGTGGTGCCGGGCGACGTGGTTCTTCTCAATGCCGGGGATGGCGTGCCGGGTGACAGCGTCATCATAGAGTCCCGGGACCTGTATGTTGACGAGGCAGCGCTGACCGGCGAAGCCTATCCCGTTGAAAAAGCTCCTGCAGTTCTCGCTGCCGATACACCGATGGCTAAGCGTACCAGCGAGCTTTTTATGGGTACTCATGTGAACAGCGGCACGGCAAAAGTGCTGGTGGTAAGGACTGGGGCATCCACCGAGTTCGGCAGGGTATCCGAGCGCCTCCGGCTCCGGCAGCCGGCGACTGAGTTCGAGCAGGGTGTCCGTCACTTCGGCTACCTATTGATGGAGATTACTATGGTGCTGATCTTCGCCATCTTTGCCATCAACGTATTTCTGCAGCGGCCGGTGCTTGATTCATTCATCTTTTCACTGGCGCTGGCCGTAGGGCTGACCCCACAGCTGTTGCCTGCCATCATCAGTATCAACCTGGCCCATGGTGCCCGAAAAATGGCAGAGAAAAAGGTCATCGTCAAGCAACTCTCCTCCATAGAAAATTTTGGCAGCATGAACGTCCTCTGCTCCGACAAGACTGGTACCATTACAGAGGGTAAGGTACAGTATCACTCGGCGGTGGCTATAGACGGCTCGCCCTGTGATAAGGCGCAGCTGTACGCATACCTCAACGCATCTTTTGAGAAAAGCATGACCAGCCCTATCGACGAGGCGATCAGGGCATCGGGTAAGATCGATATCTCACAGTATACAACGCTTGATGAGGTGCCGTATGATTTTGCGAGAAAGCGGCTAAGCGTGCTTGTTTATGACGGACGGTCAAGGATACTGATCACCAAAGGCGCACTGGAAAACATACTGGTGTCGTGTGATACTGCGGAGCTGCCTGACGGGACCGTCGTGTCCATTGAGGATGTCAGTCAGCAGATCAAGATACTATTTCACGACCTGAGTAGCAAAGGTCTGCGGACGCTGGGGCTGGCGTACAAAAACGTGGGTGATAAAAGCTCTGTTTCCCGGGACGATGAGTTCGCCATGACCTTTCTCGGAATCGTAGCCCTTTACGACCCGCTCAAGCCTGGCATTGCCGGCACTGTTCAGGATCTGAAGCGGCACGGGGTGTCCTTGAAGATCTTCACTGGCGACAACCGACTGGTAGCGGCAGGTATCAGCGCGGAACTCGGGCTACGCCCGGCGATTATTACTGGTCTGGAAATGTACCACATGGGCGATGAAGCGCTCTGGGCAAGAGTGAACGACGTGGATGTCTTCGCCGAAGTGGAGCCTAACCAGAAAGAGCGTATCATCCACGTGCTGAAGCGGGCGGGGAATGTTGTGGGCTACATCGGGGATGGGATCAATGATGCCCCCGCTCTCCACGTTGCCGATGTGGGCATCTCGGTCAACGGCGCGGTAGATGTGGCAAAAGAAGCAGCTGCCATAGTACTGCTTGAGAATGATCTCGGTGTCCTGATCGACGGTGTGGAGGAAGGCCGGAAGACCTTTGCCAACACGATGAAGTATGTCTTCATGGCGACCAGTGCCAATTTCGGGAACATGTTCAGCATGGCGGGGGCGTCGCTGGTACTCACGTTTCTGCCGCTGTTGCCCAAGCAGATCCTGTTGACCAACCTGTTGACCGATCTGCCTGAGATGACTATCGCTACTGACTCGGTGGACCAAGAGCTGGTTGAGAGTCCGCGCCGCTGGAACCTCGATTTCATCAAAAAGTTCATGGTCGTCTTTGGCCTGGTCAGCTCTGTATTTGACTTCGTGACCTTCGGAGTGCTGCTCCTCCTCTTGCGTGCGAGCCCTGGTCAGTTTCGGACCGGGTGGTTCATCGAGTCGGTCATATCCGCCAGCCTCATCGTTCTGGTCATTCGAACCCGCCGTCCGTTCTTCAAAAGCGTGCCGAGTAAATATCTCGTCGGCGCGACCTTGCTTGTAAGCTTTATCGTGCTCTTGCTGCCATATTCACCGTTGGCCGGGCTGCTGGGTTTCACGCCTCTGCCAATAGCCTTTATGATGGCGCTGGCCTGTATCTTGATCATGTATGTTGGATTGGCGGAAGTTGCCAAGGCACTGTTCTTTAGGGTGGTAAGATTCTGATGCCACCCTTGGCTTTATCCCAGCACTTCCTTTTTGAACTGCTCCCATCCAATGCGGTCGATGAAAACGCCCATACGCTCTCGTTCGTTTGCATTGGTCCTGTAGTACTGGATCGTTTTCTCCGCGAGCGCTTTTGCCTGGTCGATGTTAAGGCCGTCGATGAGTTCCCGGCCAATGCGCGGAGTTCTGCCCCCATCGCCGCCCACCAGGCACTTGAAGCCTTTACCTGTCCCGAGGAACCCGAGGTCCTTCAGCCATGACTCACCACAGCTGTTCGGGCAGCCGGAGACTCCGATCTTGAACTTTGCCGGGGTAGTCAGCCCGTGGTACGCAGAGTCCAGGGCAAGGCCCAGGCCGACGCTATCCTGCACGCCTCTTTTACAGAAAGTCGTGCCCGGACAAACCTTGATGCTCCGGACGCACATGCCTACTGCGGCGCCGGGCTTGATCCCCAGGTCAGACCACGCTTTATCGAGATCTTCTTCCTTAAGCCCGACTATTGCGATACGCTGAGCGCCAGTGATCTTAATGGCTGCGGCTTTGTATTTGTCCGCCACGTCAGCCAGCTTGCGCAGGGTGTTCGAATCGCAAATGCCACCTGCGATATGGGGTGCTATGGCGTACGTTTCTCGGTCCCTCTGTAATATGGCTGCCTTTTCAAGCAAGTCTTTCTTGGCGATCATTCTATCATCTCTCGTAAAAATGTTGTTTATCCTGTAATCGAAAATAATCAGTACGTTATATTATATTTTTTTATTATAAAAATAGTCCGGCGGCCGTTGCCGCCCTTAAACTCCGTGGATGACCTTCTCGCTCACAATATCTCCGTTTTTCAACTCATATATGTACGTCCTGTTGGTGTTCACACAGTAGTTCACAGCCACGATCACGCTGTCGTCGCCTGTAGTTGTCTGAGTCACAAGTGTCTGTTCCATCTGTACCACCGTTAGTTTTCCGGAAAGTAGACTGTAATATAAAAATCACATTATTTAATGCTGGCCACGGATATGGCAAAAATTTCCCGGTGGCTGGAAAATTAAACACGGAGTTCAAGAGATTTATTTATAAATGTTGTGTGAAAAACCGGTTGCATTACGGGCTTTTGCAAAACAAGCGTTTGCCACGTACAATCGCTGTGCTCAACCTGATCTGTTGAGTGACTTAGAGCGTTTAGGTCTTCTCTGCTGCGTGAGGGATGTCCCCATGCCGAGACCGATGTTGTTCACAACATCAGCTGGTCAGCTCAAGGACTTCAGATCGATTTGCGTCCGCAGGGCACCAATCTCGTCCATACTGCCATCCGCAGGATAGAAGCAGATGCTTATCTGGCCGTCAGAGGTGACTTCCAGCAGGTCCGCTTTCACTGCCGGGAACGCGAGCATCAAGCCATTGTCCCCACTGGTTTTTATCGCCACTGAGACAAAGCAGCAATCCGGATTCGCTACGCTAAGGTTGGCCTTGCAGATGATTGATTCTATTTCCCCATTCCTACTCAGGTCATAAATGTTCAGGGCATCCGATCGGCTAACCAGGATGTATATCTTTCCCGGTTCGGTCGTCACGCCCTCGCAAGCGATCAGGTGCGGCACCTTCTTCCAGTCAGCGACTCTGCAGAGTGCCTGCATTTCAAACATGGCCTGCTCAAATACCAGTCCGCTCTCACTGTTTCCGTTAAACAGGTAGTCGTTTACAACTGCCCTGAGGTGGTCCCGGTTTAGCGCCTTGAGCAGTGAGTGTTCGAACTTCATGTCATTTCGATCCAGGTTCGAGTAATAAATGCTCTCCATCGAATCGTAGATGACGGATGTAATCATCGCCTCCCGATCCACCGCCAGGTGCAGGTCTTCAGGCAGTGAAAGCATTTTGCAGGAGAGCACGCCTTCGCTGTGGGCGTGCTTTTTGATTAACGCCGCCATATCGCCCGCAGTCTGACCCGGCTTCAGCACGGGGAACAGTCGGCACATGAGCGGCTTGATCTCGTGAATGCCGCACCTCTCTTCAAAAAACGGACAGACGTCGTCGGTGATCTGGAGGTACAGCCGAGGCGTATGACAGATGCCAGTCGTGGCAAATACTACTCCATACTTGTCCATAAACTGCGGCACAGGCATCTTAAAATGATCGGCCATGCGGAATACGTCGTCCGTGTTTAGCAGGATGAGCCTCTGTGAACAGCACTTGCCGCACATGGCACATTCGAAAGGCATCTCATCGGCCATTCGCTTTATTCCGCCAGGAGCTTATCGATCGCCACAGGATCAAAACCGATGAGTTTCTTATCTCCCACAACCAGGAGGGGCGTGACCCTGACTTTATGGACCTTGATCAGCTCGTTCATCGCTTCCTTATTGGTTGTGATGTCCATATCCTCGAATTCGACGCCTTTATTCTTCAGGTAGTCTTTCATGTCATTACATGCCGGACATGTCGGCTGTGAAAAAACCCGAGCCTTCGCCATGGTTGGTCGCTCCACCTTTAGTCTTATCAGGTTAAATCTTTGTTGGCCTGGTCTTCGAGGGCTATGGCAAGCCTGGTCCTCTCCAGCGCGAGGCCGAGCTGAAGTCCGATCGAAGCGATGTTGTCCAGGCTCATACGAGTATAGGGTTTATATGCCCGGCTTCCCATGTTGAGCAGCCCGACGATCTCACTGCCCGCAACAATAGGGAGTACTAGCATTGTGCGCACGCCGTTAGCCTTTATTTCCCCATCAAGCACAGCATATTCAGGTGAATCGTCCACGATGTGGATCACTCGTCGCTCCTGTATCGCCCGGTCGAACAGGCTTTTAAATTTTCCCGACAGGCACATCGTGTACAGGCTCTCGGGCATGTTTTTCTGGACCTTCATCGCCATCTCGCTTCCACATTCCCGGAGGTACACGCACCCCATGTCAAAGCCCAGGGTATCCATGGTCGAAGCGATGGATCGCTCGAGCATGGTTGACTCATCCTTGGTCTCGTTCAATACGGCCGATACGCGGTTGACCGCCAGCAGCGTGTTCACGTACTCCGATTTCTCTATATCCAGCCTCAGGCTTTTCAATGCGCTGGATACCTCGTCGGCGACGATCTCTACGTTTTCTGCGTCTGTCGCACTCGCCGGGGAGTTTAGCGCAAGTAATATGGCACCGATGGGTTTTTCATCGCTGATGATTGGTAAGGCGATCATATGTCCGGGGGTATCTTTTTCACCGGCCGCCGATAGTGTCTCAAGCCTGGCGAGAGATCGCTCTACCAGGGTCTTGCCCATGTCGATGAACCCTGGCGGCATGTCTGGCGACTGATAAGCGATCCGGCCGCCTTCCAGTAGCACGGCACCATACATATACGGAAGTAATCGCTCGCGGATGCCATTCATCGTATCCTTGAGCAGCCGGGGCTCGCTACGGGCTTGTCCCGTGGTTCGAATAATGTACAGGAGGCTCTCAAGGTCTCTCCTGGAGCGCTTCTGCCCGGTCATGTCTTCCCCGATGACAATGGCTGCAGCCGATCTTTTATCGGGCACGGCCGGTGCCAGCGTCAGATGGTATGCCCTAAAAATCCCTGTTCCCTCTACCAGATCTATGTCTAATGCCAGCGTGTCTCCGTTGCACGCCTTAAGCAATGTTATCTTCACTTCCGCCAGATCTGCCGGCTTCACCAGACCCCCCAGTTCGGCAACGTTCAAAAACCGCAGCCGGAATGCGTTGTTGGTAAAAATGATATTCATTTGCTCATCTATGGCTGCGATGATGGAGTCTGGTCGATCAATCGCTCCGGTCAGTTCTCTCTCCCGGACCTTCAGGTCATACAGCTCACGCGCAGCTGATGTCAGGCGGACACGGTCCTGCGATGATGTTCCTACCACGGTTACCGGGGCTGCTCCTGCTGGTAACGGCACCTGCTTTAGCATCCACAGCTTATTTCTCCCGATGATCTTGAAGTCCAGTATCTCTTTTGCGTGCAGAGCTTCGAGATATTTCAATACTGTTGCCCGACTCTTACCAGTCCCTGTCGAAATCTTGTCCAGCATGGACTCTTCCGGGGGATGTGATTGCACGTATGAGACGATCAGGCGTTCAGTGTCGGAGAGATCTACCATGTTTCCTCGATTATTATACTATATAGTATAGTCGTATCAGTTTATCTGACACCTTACTAATAAATCTTCTGTCTGTGCCAGACCACTGCATTGTCTATGTGCCATTGACTGCAGGAATCGAAAGCTATTTATAGGTACATTTATACTATACAGTATAGTTATACCATACAGTATAATGTGTGGTGCCAAGGATACCTGTTGGGGCATCCCGGCAATTAATGGTGATATGCATGACATACGAATCGACAGGTAAGGAACTGAAAGAGCTGCTGGGCCTGAAAGGCAGTCCGGTGGCAGTAAAGCTCGCAAAGACCGAGGCCGATGTGCCTGCAGGTATCCATAGAATGGCTGAAAAAACCCGTCACTGCCAGTTTGTGCAGAACGCGAGGCTGAAGGGCACGAAAGGGTATGCGACCCACGAGGAGCACATGTGCAAAGGCGGTGCCGGGGTAATGGGTATTGACGCGTTACCTCAGGCCGTAGCCAGCGGAGACATGTACTACAAGCTGGGCAATTTCAAGACCCCTGAAGGAGCGCTGGATACGGTCATGGCCATGCCCAAGAGCAATGAAAAGTACTTCGCGTCGGTATATGCTCCGCTGGAAGAGGCCGGGTTCGAGCCTGACTCAGTTATCATCATTGCCACACCTAAACAGGCACTGCGGGTCACCCAGGCATATCTGCATGCAACCGGCGGCAGGGTCTCGAGCGACTTCTCGGGTATCCAGTCGATCTGTGCGGATGCAGTCGTAGCTGTCAAAGAGCGTGGCGTTCTCAACATGACACTTGGATGCAACGGTTCCAGAAAGAACTCTGGTATCGCGGACGAGGAAGTAATCATCGGCCTCCCGCCGAAAGCGCTTCCGGGCATCGTCGAGGCGCTGAAGTCGTTTAAAGAGAAGTGGGGATAGATGACCCGGATTATCAACCTGACCGGAATTAAGGCCCCGAATGCTGCCATTACCATCGAAAACGTGATCAAGGGGACAGACGATCGGGGTGAAACTTTGATCTTCCTGATAAGCCCTGGCTCGGAGACGGACATCGATACAGTGGCAACAAAGCACGGGTATTCTACAGGGGTGAGTCGGGATGGAAACATTCTGGCGATCCGGCTGGTTCCAGGGGGGAAAACCATGGAAGAGATCGATGTTACCGGGGACACTTGCCCCGGACCTGCCATCACGGTCGGCAACTACATGTCAGCGATGGCTATCGGCGATCGGGTAAAGGTAAAGAGCAGCAGCGCAGACGCGATCGAAGACATAGCCATGGTTGTGAAAGCAACCGGCTCGAAATTGGTCGAGAAAGGTAAAGAGGGCGACAGACACTTCCTGATTGCAGAAAAAGCGGTCAAGGCAACTGTTACCGCAGGCACAGCTGTAGAAAAAGATAAGGTACTGATCATTCAGAGCAATGGCATCGGTAACGCAGAAAAGGCCTATGCAACCTTCATCTTCTCCCAGGTGGCCCTCAGCATGGGCAAAAAAGTGACGATCTTCATGCTCATGGACGGCGTCAGCATCGCCCGTAAGGGCACCGCTGCCGGGGTAAAGCACCCTGCATTCGACCGGCTCGACAGGCTCATGGCCGAGGTGGTAAAAGCCGGCGCGAAGATCTACGTTTGTGAGCTCAGCGCCCAGTTCAGGGGTATCAAGCCCGCGGACCTTGCCGAAGGCGCAAAGATGGCGGGAGCCGCAACGTACCTGGAACTGTTGAGCGACCCTTCCTATACAGTAGCGAATTTTTGAGGTAGATCAAATGGACATGACATATCAAATCATCGCACTCGCCATCATGCTGAGCGCAATGGTGACAGGGTTCATCACCTTCAGGATGATCGGCATGAAGCTGGCCATCCACTTCGGTGCACTGGGCATAGCGTTAATCGTGACAGCCGTGGCAATCTTCACCGGCATCACCCCTGTGGTATACGTTGCTGCCGCTCTCCAGATCCTCGCAGCCCTGACGGTATACACCCAGACGTGGAAGATCCTGCAGTACAACTTCCAGACCTCCCCGGCATATGCGCCACACCTGGCCCTGGTCACTATGTTACCAGTGCTGGCTTTGGCATCAATTCTGGTATAAGGCTGATAGCCGAACTGATCGCAGGGGATTGATTTCTCTGCGATCTTTTTTATCCGGACAGAGATGGCTCAGACGCACCGCGATTTTTTCGGGACAACGTTTTACACAGGTCAATCTTGTCTACTTTTGCGGGGCGTTTCATCAGAATATTTTACATGCCCCCGGGAGAGGTGTAATCATGATTGAGAAAAAGGGCGAGATGACCGTCGAGGAAGCGGGCCGCAAAGGCGGCCACAAGGGCGGAGAGAAGGTCAAGGAAAAATACGGCCCCGAATTCTACTCCAAGATCGGCCACAAGGGCGGCCAGAAAGTACGGTCGTTAATCGAGAAGGGAAAAGAATCGGAAAAGTAAATCCTCAAACCTGCCGGACGATACGTCTCGTTCGGCGGCATGTAGAAAAGTATTTGCCGCTATAGCCAGATACCAGACACCGATGGCCATAAAGAAGCCTGCCGACCAAAAACCTGCCCAGGCAGCTTTCCAATCTTCTTCGCTAGCGTCGCCTTTCAGAACCGCAAGCGATCTCCTGAAGGAGGACACCAGCCACACCGAAAACGAGCGACGCATCCACCGCTGGGCCGAGCTGATGATCCGGGAAAAAAAGCTGGCCCCAGGCTGGAAAGAAGACCGGGACGCAGCCGATACCGTACGGTGGATCAGCGACAGAAACGCGGCGCTGCCAGCTATGGCGGACAAGACAAAGAAGAAAACGAAAGCGCGGGCAGGCGAAGAATAATTTTTTTATAGCTTAGTGTCTTCAGCGCCTCCGGCTCAGCGCACCGTTATCTGGCAACTTATTGTATGCATGTTGCATAGTGCTCATTTCACCATAACGATATTTTATATATCAGCAGCAGAACATCTAAGCGAGCGTGTGATCGGATGTCCGACGTTTTTGAGATCACTAGTAAGGACCTTTTAGGTAGAATTGGCCGGCTGTATACTCCCCATGGTGTAGTCGAGACACCGACGGTGATGCCGGTGATCAACCCTAATCTGCGGCTGATCGAGCCCCGGGAGCTGAAAAAGTTCGGGGCGCAGATGCTGATCACCAACTCTTACATTATCTATCGTACGGAGCGTCTCCGGGAAGCAGCTCTGTCTAAAGGCTTGCACAGCATGCTGGACTTTGAAGGACCGATCATGACTGACTCCGGCTCGTTCCAGTTATCTGTCTATGGCTCCGTAGAGGTGGACAACCCTGGTATAGTCTCTTTTGAGCGGGATATCGGCACAGACATCGGCGTGCCGCTGGACATACCGACGCCGCCGGATGTGCCTTATTCCCGGGCACGGGAAGAGCTTGAGATCACGCTGGCTCGTGAATCCGAGGCTAAAGCGTACAAGGGCGACATGTTGCTTGCCGGCCCGGTGCAGGGGTCTACTCACCTGGACCTCCGGGAGGAAGCCGCCCGGCGAACCTACGAGATCGGCTTTGACATCTATCCGCTGGGAGCTGTTGTTCCGCTCATGGAAGCCTACCGGTACAGAGATCTGGTCGATGTGATCGTCCGGTCTAAGATGGGACTGGGTCCGGATGCGGTGGTCCACCTGTTCGGCGCCGGACATCCGATGATGCTGGCAATGGCTGTGGCACTGGGGTGCGATCTGTTCGACAGTGCCGCATACGCGCTGTACGCTAAAGACGGACGGTACCTCACGGTCGACGGGACATATCACCTGGATCAACTCTCTCATCTCCCCTGTTCCTGCCCGGTCTGTATCGCGCATACGGCAAAAGAACTCGCTAGCATGGACGAAGCGACGAAAACTCGGCTTCTGGCTGAGCACAACCTCTACGTGACCTTTGCAGAGATGCGCCTGATCAAACAAAGCATTCTCGACGGCGACCTTATGGAGCTGGTGGAGCGCAGGTCCCGGAGCCATCCCAAAATGCTGTCCGGCTTCAAGCAGATGATGAATTACTCGTCATACATCGAGCGGTTTGACAAGGCTACCAAATCCTCGTTTTTCTACCTGAGCCCGGAATCGGCCAGACGGCCGGAAGTCCTTCACTATAACCGGTTACTGCGAAACCTGAGCCTGAAAGGAAACGTATTGATTACGACTCGCCGGGATACAGACGCCTCCGGCTTCGACCGGGTTCTCCACGTCAAAGCACCCTTCGGAGTCTTCCCGGAAGAGCTCAGCGAGACCTATCCGATCGGCCAGTCTGAAGTAATCAGCGAGATCGATTGTGAAGCCCGGGATATCACGCTGCGTAACATCGCATCTTTCATCGGCTCTCACCCGGAAGCACAGTATACCTTCGCGTACGATTGGCCATGGGATTGCCCGACCATCGCAGAAATCTCCGCAATCGCGGGGATAATCAGGCTTAAGTAAGCCCTCTTTTCTATTTTCTCGCTCTCCGACCTCCGAAGCTATTTATTATTAAGCGCTAATAGTTGACTGTTTGTGATTTTCATGAGTTATAACATCGATCTCGAGATAGGCAGCTATGAGCAAGCGGTAAAAGAGCGCCCGGACAGCGTGGAAGCCAGGCGGGCGCTGGGGCTCGCGTATGGCATCAAAGGCCGGTATGGCGATGCCGTAAAAGCGCTGGAAGAGGCGGTTCGGCTGAAGCCTGACAGCGCCGAAATCCACTATAGCCTGGGCATTGCCTATGATGCCACGGGGGAGACTAAAAAAGCCGCCGACGAGTTCCGGAAGGCCGTGCAGCTCAAGAACGACTATATAGAGGCACGGTTAAGCCTGGGGATCACGCTAAACGAGCTGGGCATGATCGACGATGCCCTCCCTGAATTCAAAGAACTGGTCCGACAGGCACCCTCCCTGCCCGAAGCCCGGGTGGGTTATGCCCTTGCGCTGATGGCTGCCGAATACCTGGACGATGCTATCGAGGAACTTCAGGCAGCAGTCAAACTCAACCCGGAATACTTCGACGCCTACATGTTAATGGCAGGTACTTATGCGGATAAGGGCGATCTGCTGGAAGCGGAAAACGCCTACAAGATGGCAGCCCGGGCCAGCCCCGACACCCCGGATGCATTCTATAATCTGGCTGTGACACAAACCGAAAGAAACCTGCTGACCGAAGCTATTGAGAACTACCGCATAGCGATCAAGCTAAGTCCGGATTTCCTGGAAGCACACTTCAACCTCGGCTTGCTACTGGACGAAAAAGGCCTCATCGACGAAGCCATAAAGGAGTACGAAGACGCCCTCCGCATCGATTCCGATTTCCCCGACGCCTATAACCGCCTGGGAATGGACTATGCCCGGACCGAAAACCCCGAAAAAGCGAAGCACTTCTACGAGAAAGCGATCGCACTCGACGAGAACTATGTCCAGGCCCACCTGAACCTCGGCAGCCTACACCTGGAACACAAGAAATACGACGACGCCATCCGGGAATTCGAAGCCGTCCTGCGCATAGATCCCGGCAACCTCGACGCCTTAAACAGCCTGGCGACAGCCAAGTTCAAAAAGTGATGCTGAAGCAGTCTATCTACAATACCAGCACAACATTTTTTTTACCACGGCGGCACGGCAGCACAACATTTTTTTTACCACGGCGGCACGGCAGCACTACGTTTTTTACCACAACGGCACAACGGCACAACGTTTTTTACCACAACGGCACAACGGCACAACGATTACTACTAAAAGATTGAGGTCGTCCTGAGGGTCCCTCCCAAGTTTTCAGTAATTTTAGATCTACCCTTGTGTGTCAACGCTATGGACATTGGATTTGATGCAAAACCGGGATACTCCCATTATTTTAAGCGTTATCAAAAATCGTTGTGTCGTTGTGTCGTTGTGGTTGCTGGGTGGTCGTTGTGTCGTTGTGTCGTTGTGGTTGCTGGGTTGTTGTGGTTGGTGGGTGGTTGTCTTTGTGGTTTTTATCGTTGTCCGGTCTTGATGTTGCTCAGTGACGGATCGAGCAGCGCAGCTTTCTCATGGCTCTTCCTGGCATCGCCCTCAAATCCCATCTTTGAAAACGCGTTGCCGAGCTCGAAGTACGCTAGGGCGCTGTCGGGTTTTGATTCTACTGCAGCGGCCAGTTCTCTGATCGCTTCTTCGTACCGGCCGAGGTTCAGGTGGATCCGGCCCAGGCTCAGGTGGGCGTCGAATATGTCGGGTTGTAGTGCCAGGGCTTCCCGGTATTCCTTGATGGCTTCGCCGAGGAGGCCTTTTTGTTCGTAGATCGCACCCAGTTTACAGTGGGGCTCTTCCTGGTAGTAGTTCAGGCGAATGGCCTCTTTGAACTCGAATGCGGCTTCGGTCAGCTTGCCCTCGGCGAACAGGTTGTTCCCCATCGCCGTGTGTGGGTCCGGGAATTCGGGGTCCAGCCGGATGGCTTCTGTGAACTGGGTATTGGCGCGGTCCAGATCGCCTTTCATGCCGAGGGCCAGGCCCAGGTCAAAGTGGCTGACCGCATCGAGGGGCGTTAGCTCGACTGCCTGCCGGAACGCATCGATTGCTTCGTCCAGCCGGTTCATCAGGCCATAAGTCCGTCCCAGGGCAGTAACGGCTTCTACGTATGACGGCTTTGCCGTGATAGCGGCTTTCAGCTCCGTGACTGCTTCGTCCTCTCTGTCCAGGCGGAGGTATGCAAGCCCGAGCCGATAGTGGGCCGTGTGCAACAAAGGATCAATCGCCAGCGCTTGCTTTAGCTCTCCGACCGCCTCGTCCAGCCTACCCGTGCACAAGTACAGGTTACCCAGATCGCTGTGAGCTCCTGCGTGCCGGGGGTTGATTCTCAGGGTTTCTTTAAAAGAGGTCTCTGATTTCTCTAAGTCACCAGTTACACAATAGACACAGGCCAGCCCGTAATGTGCCTCATCGCAGTCCTGCTTGATCATAAGGGCTTTCTTAAAATGATCAACCGCCGACTCGTACTGGCCCCCGAGCGCGTGCATGTGGCCTGTGGCCACGTGCTCTTCAGTGGTACCCTCGCTCTTGCCCTCGCTCGCCTTTTTATTGTAATCCCTGAGCATACACAATTAATAGGGGTCGAATAGCTATCAACTTTGTCGCTCTGATGAGCGACATGAATATTCCAGGCTTTTGCACTGTTACAATAATACTCTTGGAGCCGAGGTTACTGCGCTCAACCTCCACAAATCCCCTGACAGCCCGGCTCATTCGCCCAATATCTATTTATACTTCTTTAATACATTAGACGGATAGACTTTAAAGGAATACCACCCGAAAAAGCCTAAATTATATATGCTATGAGCGCTTTACTAAGGTCGTATTCGCATTACAAATCATCGAGGTTAACAACATGAAATTTCAGGGCAAATCCATCAGAAAGGCCTCCGGCGGCCGTCTCAAGTCGAACCGCAGCAAGAGGAAATTCGAGCTCGGCAGGGACTTCACCATTCCGGCTATCGGGGCTCAGAAGCTTAAGGTTATCAATGTAACCGGAAACGGCAGCAAGGTCAGAGTGCTCAAGGACGATATCGTAAACGTCACCGACACCAAGACCGGCACGACTCAGAAGGTCAAGATGACCAACGTCACCGAGAACAAGGCTAACAAGAACTACGTCCGCAGAAACTACCTGACCAAGGGCGCAGTCGTTACGACCGAGATCGGCAAGGCAAAGATCACCAGCCGCCCGGGCCAGGACGGCTCGATCAGCGCTATCTTACTCGCTTAATTTTGAGTTTTGGGTTCAGGCGGCTATGTGTCGCCTGATAAATATCTTTTTCGGATTTTTTTTAAGAGCGATGGCTATGGCTGGATCTTCATCTGAAGTGAGTTTAACAGATGGGGAGAGAACCTATATTTAAGCAACCTGTACGTGGTATTACTGTGAGTTAGATGAAACGTGGCGATACATTCATCACAGCAGTGATTATGCTTCTAATTTTACTGGTGGCTTCACTTCTGGTAGTAATGTCTAACGAGACGCTACCGGAGTGGCAGGTTCCTGCCGGAGAGACGATTCTTAGCGCTAAAGCCGGTGATGAAGGTGCCATCTATCTATTGACAGGCGATCCTGCCGCGGGTACGCCTCATACCCTGATTTCTGTTTCTCGAGATGGCGTGAAACGATGGGAACTGGATATTTCTAAACTTCGCCACGAACCGGATGCACCTGCCAACGTTCAAGGCCAGATCGTATCGGTCAGTAGCACTGCAGTATATGTCTACGTGTATGAAGAAGGCCAAAATTTTCGTTCAGGAGTACTTCACGCGATTTCTCCGACCGGAGATATCTCTTGGACCATCTCGCACGGCATGGATCTGGACCCTCCTCGTTCAATACACGAGTGCGCCAACCAGGTGTATATCTATATCAGTGCCAGTAAACTGCTCCCGGGCCGGCAGTTTGGCCCTTGGAGCGGCCATGAACTTATTGCAGATCTCCAGGGTAACGTGCGTTGGAAAATCGAAAAGGCGGACACAAGTCCTGCGATAAGCCCCGACGGCTATGTTTACTCCATGTTCGATAATTCGACGGAAGGCCAAAAAAGTTCAAGTATTAATGCGTACTTCCCTAACGGAACCCTTTACTGGTCTAAACAGTTTAACCATTCTGTTATTGACTCCGATTTAGATGACCATGATCGGGATTACTACCTATATACCCGGAGTATCGACTGGCTTGATACTTCTGGAAAAGACATGACTATTCCTGTATATCACAATAATACGATATATTTAGTCTACTACGATGAAATTATCGCCTTTGACCCGACAGGCAATATCAAGTGGGATATCCCCTTAAACAGCACTTGTAATACAGAGTCTGGAATCGACGACCGGTATGTTCCTTATTGGCCTGTGCTCTTTGACTCTGGGGATAACCTTAACGTCCTCTGTATCAAGGATGGGTCAATAGACTTACTTGCCGTGTCCCCCGGGGGAGAAATATCGGCAATGCAGTATGACCGCTCAAAGGATTACCTGGCGGCGTATGGGAACTGTGTTTATTACGTCAACGATAGTCCCGAAACGTATTGGTATGCTGATCTAAATACGGATTACTTTAACTGGTCTAACCTACAAACAGCTAGATTCCGATATCCCCTACTGTCAAAAATAGACCTGTCTTCTAAGCCAGATCAGCAGGAGAACATATCGGCTATCACTATCTCCTGGGATGACATCAACGATGGCAAGACTGTGTCAAGTGTCACTCTACCTATCGGTAATATTGGGTGCGCGACGGTGACGAATGATAATGTGGATGTTTTCTTCGAACCTGAGGAGGCCCGTGACATCTGCATTGTCAATATATACAATGATAGGCCGAGTGACCCGCTCTATCACACATTGAATACAACGACCCCGATCATCTTCGGACACTTCTATCTGGACCTACTTCCCTCCGATAACCTCACTTACGTCAGCCTGTACACGTATAACACGCAGGATCCAGTCATACTTGGCAGCACAAAAATCTACTATTATAGTGCGATTTACGCCATCGATAGAGGCGGTAATATCCTCTGGACAAAGCCAACTGACTTTGGTGCCGATCTGATCGATGCGGATAACACAACAGTCTACTATAGCACGAATGACGGCCGGATCAGCTCGGCGGGCATGTACGTCGCTGGAGGCATCACCATAGCGGGAATCCTCTACATGGCGTTGAAATTTTTCTCGGCAGGTTTTGTCACCAGAGCCCGCACTCAGCTCGACAAGAACGAAAACCGAAATACCGTCATGCAGTTCGTCATCCAACACCCAGGCTCGACGCTCCGTGATATCGCCCGAGGATTGGAAATGAACCTGGGCACAATCAGATACCACATGTTAATCCTTGGCCTGAACCACAAGACCGTAAGCTTCCAGTCCGACGGCAAGCATGTCCGGTACTTCCAGAACTCGAATACATACAGCAGAGAAGAGCAGCTGGTACTCTCGCTCGCGAAAAGAGAAAAGATCAGGTACCTGTTGAAAATAATCTCAGAAAAGCCTGGCATGTCCAACCGGGAAATCGCACATGCCCTCGAGCTGAAGGAGAGCGCGGTGAGCCGGTATATGAAAGAGCTGGCCCGGGGAGGCGTGGTGGAAAAAGCTGCCAGGGCGGATGGCGGTACGGCCTACTCCGTGCGGGACAACTTTAAAAAGCACGTGGAGTCAGCCGTTAAGCAGACGAGCTGCTGACTTTTACCTGTCAGGCGGCTGTCAGAGTACATCTGATCAACTCATAGATTGCCAGTTAACAAATTGGGACAGAACCTATATTTAAACAATCTGTAGCAGATAGTAATGTGAGTCAGATGAAAGGCGGCGACGTGTTCATCAGGGTAGTAATCATACTTCTCATCGTACTGGCAACTTTGTTGGTTATAGTGATCTCCTCCGAGCAGTTGCCAGAGTGGCAGGTTCCGACAGGCGAGAAAATTTTAAGCGCCGCGACCGGTGACGATGGCGTTATCTACTTGCTGACCGGAGACCCTGCGACCGCCAATCCTCACATGCTGTTCTCAGTTACCCGGGATGGCCGGGAGAGGTGGTATGTAACCATTCCCGATCTCCTTGACTCAGCTGGTAAAACCGGCACCGTTAGCGGGCAGATCGTCTCCGTCGGAAGTAATGCTGTCTACCTGTACCTTCACAATGAATGGACAATAAACAAGAGCCCAACGTATGCAGGAACCATCTACGCGATATCTCCGACAGGCAGTATCCTATGGAGTATCGAGAACCCCTCCCCGACCTACACGCCTGAGGTTTCAGCATGTGAGTCCAATGGCCAGGTGTACCTATATTTTGGCCCGAATAGATATAGCAGTGATAGGGTGTTTAGCAGTGAACGGGTGGATATCTCCATAGTGGGCAGTCTGATTGTTACTGACCTGCGAGGTAACGTGCTCTGGACCATCGCTAATTCAGCCACCCGTCCTGCCCTGAGCCCCGACAGCTACATTTACGCCGTGACTGATAATTCGACGAACGGCCAGAACTTTTCGAGTATCAACGCATTTTTCCCCAATGGTACGCTCTACTGGTCGAAGAGCTTTAACGGTTCGGTGATTTACCATAGTTTCTTCACTTACTCCTTCGATTACTTTCTGTTCAGCGGCGGTACCGACTGGCTCGGCAACTCGGGAATCGTACAGACGACACCAGTATATCATAATGGTACGATCTATCTGGTCTATCCCGGCGAGGTTGTAACCTTTGATCGGGCCGGTACAATCCTGTGGAATCTGCCGCTGGAAAACTCAGAGAATGCGGCAAATGTAAACGCCGACCGGTACGTCCCGTACTGGCCGGCACTTTTTGACCCTGCAGGTGACTTCTACGTCGTGCGTATCACGAACGGATCTGAAGACTTACTTGCCCTGTCTCCGGATGGAAACGTGTCCTCCATTCAGCACTACGGCTACACGAAGGATTACCGGGCGACAAATGGTAATCTCATCTACTACATACGCGACAGTCCTGAACAATACAGGCCTGACGAGCTGACTGGTAGTTATGATGATTTGAACCACTACTTCTATCTGCAATACCCTGTCATACGGTCTTCGTCACCGCTTGTCAGGCCGGACAGGCTGGATAACCTCTCGACGGCCACCATCGCGTGGGACGACGTTCGAACATGGCAGACCGTGGCCAACGTCACTTTACTGATCACGGACGTAAGGTGCGCTACGGTTACGGCCGATAACGTGGATCGCTTCTTCCAGCCCTACGAGGTGAGTAAGATACTCACTGTCAACAACTACAACGACAGACCGGGAGATGTCCTCTACCGTACGCTAAACACTACGACGCCTGTCAATTTCGGACACGTCTACCTGGATATTCTCCCCTCTGGCAACATCACCTACGTCAGCCTGTATGCGTATAATTCCCAGGATCCGGTTACGCTGGGTAGCACCAAAATCTACTACTATAGCGCTATCTACGCTATCGATCATACTGGCAGCATCCTCTGGACCAAGCCGACTGACTTCGGTGCAGATCTGATCGACGCAGATAACACGACAGTTTACTACAGCACGAACGACGGCCGCATCAGCTCGGCTGGCATGTATGTCGCCGGAGGCATCACCCTCGCGGGAATCCTCTACGTGGCGATCAAATTCTTCTCGGCAGGCCTCGTCACCCGAGCCCGCAAGCGGCTGGACAAGAACGAGAACCGGAACGCAGTCATGCAGTTCGTCGTCGACTACCCGGGTTCCACACTCCGGGAGATCTCACGGGGAACGGGGGTGAACCTGGGCACGATCCGGTATCACATGTTCATCCTCGGCATAAACCACAAGACCGTGACCTTCCAGTCCGATGGCAAGCATGTCCGGTACTTCCAGAACTCGAATACCTACAGTAAGGAAGAACAGCTTGTACTCTCGCTCTCGAAACGGGATAAGATCCGGTACCTGCTGAAAATGATTGTGGAACAACCCGGTATTTCCAATCAGGAGCTAGCCCGGGCGCTAGGCTTAAAAGAGAGTGCTGTTAGTCGGTATATGAAAGAGCTGTCCGGAGCAGGGATTGTGGAAAAAGCCGCAAAAAGTGCTGGTTGCTCAGCGTACTCGATTAAAAGTGATTATGTGAGGTATGTCGAATCAACAGTATCTGGCATTGGGGGCTAATTTTTTCATAGCGGTCGGTCTTACTGGCATGAGTAAGTCCACTTAAGCCAGTTAACTGTTTCTGAGAGAAATTATATTTAAGCGGTTGCCCGTCATTGTCACTAGTGATAATGGTGCTAAAGTCAAAGGTATTCGAGTCTGTCGTACTCATTCTTCTTCTATTCCTGAGTGTGGTACTGTACTCTATCATTGTCTCGGAGACTGGAATGAGGTTAGATAATGACGCCTGGAACCTATCTGCATCCGGGCCTGTCTCCAGTATCACGGTCAGTGATGATGGGACTTTATTAGTCTTCTCCGGTGATACCAGCGATATAGGTGAGTATACCGATAGTATTAGTGCTATCAGCCCGGATGGATCAGTTAGATGGCGATTCCCTATACCCGACAACTGGGGTACAGCTGACCGGTTTAGAGTTGATGATCAAGATCGTATCATATATCTACCATATTCTAGTGGTAATGAGAAGGATCAACTCTTCGCAGTTGATCATGGCCAATTATACCTATATATGGGCGAAATCATTTCGGCAGATGCAGAATTTTCACTTCATGACGGACTTTGCCCTACCTTTGATAAACATAAGTTCCAGAAAGAAGTCGTGGCAATTTCGCCGAAGGGCGCAATCATCTGGAAAACGCAGCTTTCAGGCGTCACTCAGGATATATTCCCTCTTATGGGCATCTATGCAAAAAATGGTATGATATATGTTTATGACCGTGGTTGCGTTACTGTTATCGCTAGTGATGGTAAGGTCATCTACTCTGTGACCAATATCACAAGGGATCTCACTGTCGATGATGAAAATAACCTATACGTCGTCGAGTGTGCTGATGAGATATATAACCCTGGCAGTGTTATCGCATCCTATACTTCAAACGGCTCGCCAAGGTGGAAAAAGGATCTCGGAGAATTTGTCTTCTCCTATCATCTATTCGATCTATCTCTAAATGATCCAATAGAATTTAACACGTTACTCCTGTACTATAATCATTCTATTCATGTACCCACGGTGAATAATATCTACACCCTTGATGACTATGGGAACATACTGCGTGTAAAAGATTACAAAGGCTTGAATTACGCCCTGTTCGAGCCTATGCCAATCGATTCGAGAGGTAATCTCTACCTTCTACTTAACTCCTATCCACCGTTTTTAGATATCGTATCGCCGAGCGGAAATGACCGTTTGCTCCCAAAAAGAGAATCTAATGTGACGTTTGCTGACAAGACAGACGGCATTGTGTACAACGTGGTTTATTCCACCAATAATCTTACACCAGAAAATATGAGCATGAAAAACCTGATGTCAGCCAGTGTTATCGCCTATGATCCTATTCTTGACAAAAACCTCTGGAACTTCACAATACCGCTTGACAGCAACGAGGTCTACTCTGATGCATACCAGGGTATCAACTTAATACCGGAAGTTCCTGTGTATAGCAGTGAGAGGAGCGACAATTCTCGAATTCCTGGGAAAAGCATTACCTATTATCACTACCAGGATCAAAGTATTGACTGGTGGATGATGAGTGTGCCAGACAATATTGACAGCTTTTGGGGTATACGGATAGTGAATGGAAATGGTACAATCTATGTGAATTATTTTTCAATAAATCAGCAGTATTATTATACACTTAGATACAATGTCCATTCGGACAACATCTATGCCCTGGACCGGAATGGCACTCTGTTGTGGAAGAAACCTGTCCATTCCCCCGTTACCTCAATGGCTGTAAATAACAGCACTTTATACTACGGCACCCAGGACGGAAGGCTTTTCGCCGAAAATACCGGCCTGATCGCCGGTGGCTTTGCTATTATTGCGATACTATACCTTTTCATCAGGTTTTTTCTGGTTGGCACTGTCGCCAGGGCCAAGGACCGACTGAATAAAAACGAGAACCGAAACTGCATTGTTCAATATGTCACCGAGTATCCCGGATCAGCTTTAGGAGACATCTCCCGAGGACTAAAAATGAACATCGGGACCGTCAGATACCACATTTTGATCCTTGACATGAACCACCGGATATCTGCACTGCAAGCCGACGACAAGCACATCCGGTACTTCCAGGCCTCCGGTCAATACACCATGGAAGACCGGCTGGTCATGTCGCTGGCCAGGCGAGAAGGCATGAAAAAGGTGCTGGGCGCCCTTCTGGATAAGCCGGGTCTGTCGAACATGGACCTGTCCAGAGAACTGAACCTTAAAGAGAGCGCTGTGAGCCGGTACATGAAAGTGCTGACGGCCAGGGGAGTCGTGGATCGCCGGCCGGTATCCGGGGGCTATCTGTCCTACTCGATAAGTGCCTCGCACATCGAAAGCGTGTGCCGGGTCATCAGGCAGGAAAAGCTCTGAGGATAGCTCTCGAAGAGCTTTGTTAGCCGCTTATTAAACAAGTTGAACTTCGACCGCTATCACTCTGACGCTGAGTCCAAAGCCTGCTTCATAAAAAATAGCGTCTTAACTGTTTGGGAGAGAAATTATATTTAAGTCTCATCGGTCATAATTACTTATGATGCCGAAGCTTAAGCCCCAGGTATTCGTAGCAGTCTTAGCCATTCTAATACTCTTCCTGGGCCTGGTTATATTCCTGACAATTACCGCGGGAAACGAAGGGCAGTCCGATGCCTGGAATCTAACGTCTGACGGCCCGGTTTCGAACATAGCGGTCGGAGACGACGGTACTCTCTACATGTTATCGGGAAATAACTTCAACGTCGTCAGTGCGATCGATCCTGCCGGCAGCCTCAAATGGAAACTAGAGTTCCCGGACAACCAGCAGGCTGCCAGTCGGTTTGCTCGGGACCATTTTGGTAGTGTCATGTACGCAGGCTCTCCCAGCTATGACGACTGGGATGACCAGACGTTTGCCCTCGACGGCGGGCAGATGTACTTCTATGTCGGAGAGATCAATGCGACGGGCTGGGATCATGACGCCCGCCACTTCACGGTTTTTACACCTGACAGCAGCGGCTTCCGGAAAAGTCTTGTAGCCATTTCGACACAGGGCGATATCCTGTGGAAGAAACCGATCTCCGGCGTTACACTCAACGGCTATTCAGCCAGCATCTACGCGCTGAACGATCGGGTGTACGTAAGAGATAATCACATGGTCACGGTTGTCGACAGCAATGGTACGTTCCTTTACAATGTAACTGATGTGGACGGGGAGCCTACAGTCGACAGCGACAATAACCTGTACGTCGCCAAGGCCAGCGTTAGCAACTATCGATACGTTTACCGTGATGATGGCTATGTCGAATGCTATTATCCAGACGGCACCCTGCAAGGGATACGGGAAGCCGTTGACCTGAACCAACCCGTCGAAGAGCGTATCTACAACCCGAGTGGTGTCGTCGAATGCTATCGGCCTGATGGTACCTTGGGATGGAAAAAGGATCTCGGAGAAAATGTAAAGTTTTTCGTTCCGTCACGCTTCAAAGGATTTAACACGGATCTGTTATATCATAATGGAACTCTCATCGTACCCGGGCAGGATGCCATCTACTTCCTGGACCGCGATGGCAACGTCGTCCGTAAGAAGGATTGTGCAGGGCTGAACTACGAGTTCTTCCAGCCGTCGCCCGTCGATTCACAGGGCAACCTATACCTGCTGCTAAACGCCTATCCGCAATTCCTTGACGTTGTCAGTGCTGATGGCACAGATCACCTCCGCGAAGATGGCGATTTCAACGCGTCGTTCGCAGGCTCGGGCAACGGCATCGTGTACTATTCATCGTATTTCCCGAACGGCCCGGGCTACGAAAACTTCACCGACAGGGACCTGATAGCCGCGCGCATCACCGCGAGGGACGAACTGCACGACCAAAACCTGTGGAACTACACCTTTGTCCCGAACGGCACGGAGCTGGCGATCACCCCAAATAATCTGGACAGCCTCACTTCTGTTCGGGGCGGTGTTACCTACGTGAACCTGACTCCATCAGGTGGTAACGCTACACTGTTCAGCGATTATTACGATGGCAACTGGGATCGCAGGTCCCTTCAGTTCGACAATCGTGGAGACCACTACTGGGGGATGCGGGTGGCAGCGGGGGACGAGACCGTGTATGTGAATTACTACTCGTATGCTCTTCCAGACGAAATCACGCCGGACAAATCGACCTGCGTCTACTCGAACTATCTTTACGCACTCGATAACAACGGCACCTTGCTCTGGCAGAAACCCGTCCTTGCACCGGTTACCTCGATGGCCGTCAACAACAGCACCCTGTACTATGGCACCCGGGACGGCCATCTCTTCGCTGAAAACACCGGCCTGATCGCGGGCGGCTTAGCCCTGGCAGCCGCCATGTACCTGCTTGCCAAGTTCTTCCTCGCGGGCACGGTATCCCGGGCCAGGGATCGGCTAAACAAAAACGAGAACCGCAACGGCATCGTTAAATACGTAGGGGACAACCCGGGCTCAACCTTGCGGGACATCTCCCGGGGGCTTGGTATGAACATCGGCACTGTCAGGTATCACACGCTGATACTCGGCATCAATCACCGGGTATCTGCCTTACAGGCCGATGACAAGCACGTCCGGTATTTCCCCGCTTCCGGTCAATACAGCATGGATGACCGGCTGGTCATGTCCCTCCTAAGGAGGGACGGTATGAAAAAAGTGCTTGGTATTCTAATCGATAAGCCCGGTCTTTCTAATACTGACTTGTCCAAGGAACTGAACATGAAAGAGAGTGCAGTAAGCCGGCATATGAAAGTCCTGACTGCCAAAGGCGTAGTCGAGCGTCGTCCGGTGCACGGCGGTAGCCTTGCTTACACAATCAACGGTAAGCTGTTAGAAAACGTAGACCGTGCCTTACGGCACGGAAAAAATTAAGCTTATCTCTATTTGCTCTTTATCTTCAGAGGTGCTATGACCGGCACTTCTTCGCCACGTAGCATCTTCTTGATATTATCAACTTTTAACAAGCTCATCACGTCTCGTAAATAGTCCAGCAGTTCCGGCATGATCTGCATTACCGCGTAGGATATGGCGATCAGCGCGATGAGGGAGCCGAGTTCCGCCAGGACGTTGTGCGCCCAGAAGAAGCTGGTATACTCGACTGGCTTGCCCGACCATTGCATGACTGTCTCTGGGATAATCTGGAACCACTGGTTGCCAAATGCCGAGACGACAAAGACGTCTCTGATCAGGTTCAGCACGTAGATGACAGGTACTGAGACCAGGAACGCCTTGAGCAAGCGGACTGGCTCTGCACGAACGCAGAAGACCACACCGACGAAGATGGCTATGCTCTGAATCGCCGTACAGGCAAGAATGATCTGGACGATCTGGCCATTGAGAATGATGAGATCTAAACCTTGCCTGGTCGCAGGATAGCCGAGCGCGTGGATGCTGGCCACGGTCAGGTCTGTCGTGAAGCCGATCAACATGTCCTTCAGCCAGGGCAAGAACTCGAACGGGGCGTAAAAGGCGGTGCTGATGGCCACGCTCCGGGTAATCACCATGAGCGATTCTCGCTGGAACCGGATCATGATAAAGGCTGCGTATAACGTCAGAGGTACGGCTAGAATACACAACACCGTGTACATGATGTTGGCTTCCTCAAAGTAGAAGTAAGGCGTGGAAAGCCCCCAGCGTATGCCGAAAAGGACCCACCCGACAGCTGCGATATAGTAGCCGTTTTTCTTAGGGACTATCGCACCAAATACTATGATCAGGAACGAGACCCACATCAATACGTCGAGAGCGTCCATGCCGAAGAGCTGCATTTAGTATTCACCTGTAGCTGGTTAGCATAAGGCTCTGGCGGATATATCCTTTTCGTTGAGCAAAGTACGAAGGCCTCGCATACTTTACTACGGCATACACAATCATACGATTTTTAGATATTTAGTATATCCGTAATATTCTTATACTTGTACGGATAACATGAGCATTATGGGGCGACCTGTCTGGACTCTATGCTTCGGTCGGTTCTACCAAACGCTCCACTAGGGGACCATTATGTTCGAAAAGCTCGGGAATTTTACCACCAGGCACCCACTGGTAATTCTTGCCATCTGGGCTATCATATTGCTTCTATCGGCCAGCATCGCAGTGAACCTTCCAGGCCACCTGCTGTACGACATCTCCTCTTTTACGCCTGCCGACAGCGAGTCCAAGTTGGCGGAAAGCCAGTATGCAGCCGCCTTTCCCGATGCTGCGAGGAGCCAGCTGATCGTGCTGGTCAACTCGGATAACGAGACGGCGAGAAAAACTTTCATCGAAGACCTGAACTCGACAGTCGCTATCGACTCCTCGATCACTAACGTGACAAATACCACCTCGGTCTACAGTGTCCAGCGCGGACTGCTGGAGCGGCTTACTCCCGAGCTGTACAATACGCTGGGCGAAGGGTACGATAACGTCAGTGAAGCTTATCACAGCCTCTATAATGCTACCGACGACGTGCTCAACGCCAGTGAGAATATCTACGGCCTGCGGGAGAATGTCACCAAAGCCAACTCCCAGATGTACTATAGCTACCGGCAGGCGATAAGTGCCAGCCAGAAGCTGTTCGAGGCCAGAGATGGCATTGCCTCGGCAAACTCCGGCATGTACCAGATTAAAGCAGCTGCAGATGTCCTCTACGGCGTGCCAGCCAGCTACGCTCATGCGTGGGATCACACCAATGCCAGCGACTCCGGCGATGCCCGTAAAGCGGCGGCCTTCAACAGCGTGGCCGGATCAGTTCCGCAGGGGCAGTACCACGATCTGGCGATGGGCTACCTTGCAGCGCTGAACCGCAGCTGGGACCCTGACCGCGCAGGCTCATCCCCGGCTGCTTATGCAAATAGTCTGGTCAAAGGCGGGCTGGGCTCCTCCTTCATAGACAGTGCCTCGGTTTCCGGGGAGCAGAAGCAGGTGCTCACCGCAGTCTTAAACGGGCTCAGCATCTCTGCTTATTCGGACTCTTCGGACCTTTCCGACTTTATTGTTGACATGGCTATCGCCAGGGCCGGCCTCAGCGAATCCGACCGGCCGAGGATGAACGCTATCTACGACCTGGGCCCGAATCCGTCGGACTATGACCTTGACCAGCTTACCCTGCGCCTGGCCACAGCTGGTATGAACGACGAGAAGGCCGCTCAGGCCCGGGAGATCTACGGTCTCCGCAACAACCCCGGCCGCATTGGCAACTATATCCTGGAAAACGCGCTGTCAGGCACCAATAACTCCACAGCGCAGGGCATCATCAGAGATGCCTGGGGACTCGGCGAATCCGCCACTAACGAGGACTACGATCGCTACGTCCTGAAATACGTCTCGAAGGACCTGAACGCTTCGGAGAAGAGCGATCTGCAGGAGGTCTACTCCTGGGGCCCGAATCCGAATTCGTCTGCCGTCGGTAACTTTATTCTCCGCAAGGCAGGAGATGGCCGTAACGCCTCAGAGAACCAGACACTGGCGGAGATCTACTGCCTCGGCAGGAATGCAACCGACTATGCCCTTAAGGGCTATGTCCTCGACAAAGCCGCCGAGGAGCTGGGCTATGCCGGAGATCGGTCTTACATGTACGCGGTGCTGGACCTGGCGCAGGGCATGTCTGACGAGCAGCGCCGGCAGTTCGCGGTTAGCTGGGCAGATTCTCACGGCTACGACAATCCTGGCTTGCTTCCGGATTCAGCAACTAAACAGATCGTCTCCGGGAATTCTACGCTCTACCTGATAGCGTTGAGCGAGGACGGGTCGAACGCCAGCGCGAAACAGTCAGCGATAGCCCTGGCAGAGCACGTCGATACCATGCAGGCGTCGGGAAAGTACCCGGGAGTGGAGGCTTACGTGACCGGGACGCCGGCCATTTTCCAGGACGCGATGTCCGCCACCCAGAGAGACGTGGCAGAGATCGATAAGATCGCCATACCACTCATCCTCCTCATTCTCGGCCTATTCTTCGCTTCGATCGTAGCACCCTTCATACCGATGGCGGCTATAGGCATCGCAATCGTGACCGGCATGGGGGTACTGGTACTGGCAACGGGGGTAGTCGGCGACATCTTTAACCTGGCCCAGATCTTCCTCATCGTCGTCATGCTCGGCGCCGGCGTGGACTACTGCATTTTCATGATGTTCCGGTACAGGGAGGAGCGGGAGCGTGGCAGCGACATAGAAACTGCCGTCAGACACTCCCTTTGTCAGGCCGGCAAAAGCATTGCCTGCAGCGGGGTCGTAGCCTTCCTCGGGTTCGGGTCGCTGGGCCTCATCGATCACGGCATCTTCATGTCGATCGGGCTGAGCGCAGCCATCGGCATACTGGTAGCCATGTGCGCTGCGCTAACTCTGGTGCCGGCTATCCTGGTACTCGCAGGTGACCGAGTTTTCTGGCCGGTGAAGATCGGCCGGCCGGGGAAGAGCAGGGCAGCCCTGGGTAAGGTGCTCCGGGGCATCGCCGGGTTCGGGCTAAAGCACTCCCGGGTAATCGTGCTGATCACACTTGTACTGCTTGCCCCGGCACTGTTCTTTGCTTCGCAGATGACCTTAAGCTGTGACTTCATCGGGATGATGCCCGACTCCGTGGAAAGCAAAGCTGGCTTCGACCAGATCAAGCAGAGCTTCGGCAGCGGAAACGTGGACAGGACCAGGCTTGTCATGACAATGCCCGACTCTATTGTGGAAAACGGCAACTATCGCGTAACCGCTCTCGACCAGATCGAAGAAGTGTCTCGGATTGCTGCTGCAGAGCCCGGTGTAGACCGGGTATACTCCCTGACCCGCCCCTACGGTGACCTTATCCGGTACGATAACCTGTCCGTTTACGGCACCATAGATCAAAAATTGTACGAGTCGTACATGGATAACAACCTAGGCAGCGATGGCCGGACTACCGTGGTGTATGTGGCCTTCGACGGCTCGCCGTACTCTGCCGGCGCGTTCCAGGCCATCGACCATCTGCGGGAGAACCTCAGCGCGTTCCAGGCCAGCGCCGGAGCAGGCAGCGAAATTCGAGTCGGAGGCTCTGCTGCCGGAATCCAGGAATACATTGGCCTTTGTACCCCGAAATATGGAATAGTGATCCTCCTGGTATTCCTGGGCATATCTCTGGTACTCCTGCTGCTCCTGAAATGTATCGTCACTCCCGTACGCCTGTTCATCGCGATGATCTCGGTAATCGGGATGACTCTCGGTGCCTTCACCCTGTTGTTTCAGGTCATCGGGGACCAGCCGACCTACTGGGTGCTCCCGGTGAGCCTGTTCTGCATCCTGATCGGGCTGGGCGGGGACTATGTGATCTTCATGATGTCGAGAGTCAGGGAAGAAGTGGATAATGGCAAGAGCACCGAAGACGCGATCCTGGATGCTGTCGAAGCTACGGGGCCGGTGATACTGCTGTGCGGAGTGGTGATGGCAACTGCCTTCGCCTCGATGATTGCCTCTTCCATGATCATGCTGAAAGAGTTCGGCTTCGTGCTGAGCCTGGGGATCCTTCTTGACGCTACTCTCATGATCTGGCTGCTGATACCGGCGCTCATGATGTCCTTCAAAAAGTACACGTGGATATACTTCGGGCACAGGCAGAAGAAAATGGGTGGGGCCATCGAAATGGTCCCGGAAAGCCTGATCGATCCCGGGACTGTGAAAAAGGGGTGATGGGAGGGGTGTTGTCCTCTTCCTCTTATTCAAGGCCACGATTAAGGCTTTAAGCTATAAAAACGCATACTCTCGATATACCGTGGTACCATGGATGACAAGATCGAGGTAACCCTTCAGTGTATGGAGCAGATACTCTGGGATTTTATGGACATACATGACTTCCTGAACGGGCGAAAGGGCGAAATTTCCGTCATGCACAGCCTGATCCTGGTCATGTCCGCAGACCTGAAGCCGCAGATGAAGGACATCGCCGAAGCCATCGGCGTGAGCAACAGCACTGTCACGGATTACGTCGACTACCTGGAAAACAAGGGGTACGTCAGAAGAGTCCGGCGCAGCGATGACCGCCGGCAGATCTTCGTCGAAGCCACAGACAAGGGAACAGACTGGATCGAACGCAACAAGCAGATCACCCGGGACTACCTCACCGATCACATGGCCGAGCTTACCCCGAAGGAGCAGGATCAGCTAGTGACGCTGCTGGTCAAGCTCGTGAGGAATACGAAAAAATCGCCTATCTCAAAAGCGATAAACAACAAATAGACCGGATCTGCCTGTACCGGAGGCGCTTATCCTATTTTCTTGTGCCGGCAGATGATCTCTTTCATATGCCGGGTAGATGCGGTCACGTCCTCCTGACTGACGACTGCGGAGATGACTGCCAGCCCATCGGCGCCCGCCGCTATTACCTTTGGCGCATTTGCTGCGTTGATGCCTCCGATCGCTACTACCGGTATAGATACCCGCTGTTTTACTTCCAGGAGCAGGTCGAGCCCGCAGACAGGTCCGGCGTCATTTTTCGAACCTGTGGCGAAGACCGGTCCAAAGCCGATGTAGTCGGCTCCATCCCGTTCTGCCGCCAATGCTTCCTCCATGGTACCGGCCGAAACGCCGATAATAAACCCTTTTGGCGCTAACCGACGGGCGAACTTGACCGGCATGTCTCCCTGGCCGATGTGTACGCCGTCTGCCTGGCACTGGAGGGCTACGTCCAGCCGGTCGTTCACGATAAATAGTACGCCGGCTTTCTTTGCGTCTTCTCTGATCTCTTGCGCGCAGCACAGGAGGTAGTCGCAGTTACAGTTCTTGTCCCTGAGCTGGATGACATCGGCGCCGCCTGCAATGGCTCGCCGCGCCAGTTCCCCGTGGGTGAGACCACGGGACAGCTGTTCATCGGTGACGACGTAGAGATCGTACTTCATCAGGCTTGCCTGACCTTCATACGGGCTGCGCACTGGTCCGCGGTCAGCTTGCTGGTCTCGTCCAGCAGGGCTACCTTGAACGATGCCGGTCCTTCGCAGTGCTTTGCAGCATTCTCGCCTGCAATGCCAAAGGCAGCCAGCGCTGCCGCAGTAGAAGCCGCATGGTCTTTGGAGATGGCTGCGAATGCACCTGTGATCGACGATGCCATGCAGCCAGTGCCACATATGGCCCCCATCATCGGGTGACCGTTTTCGATGAGGAAGACTCGGTTTCCGTCGGTGACAATGTCCGTGGCGCCGCTGACTGCTACGACGATGCCCAGCTTGTTTGCCATGTTTTTCGCGATCTGTACCGGGTCACCATTGACACCGTGAGAGTCCACGCCTACGACTTTTCCCTCCGCACCTGCCAGTGTGGCGATCTCGCCGGCATTGCCTTTTAGCACCGAGATGTGGAGTTTGTGAAGCAGCATCTGAGCCGTTTCTGTCCGGAGGCGGGTAGCCCCTGCGCCAACGGGATCAAGGATGATAGGTATATCTAGATCGTTAGCCTTGTGGCCAGCTGCTATCATTGACTCGATCTGCTTGTGGTCCAGCGTGCCGATGTTTAACACCAGCGCCCCTGCCATCGCTACCATCTCGGCGACTTCGTCGAGAGCATGTGCCATTACCGGCGCCGCTCCGATGCATAACGTTACGTTGGCACAATCGTTGACTGTAACGTAGTTCGTGATGTGGTGCACGAGCGGTCGCTTTGCCCTGACATCCGTCAGCAAGCATGAAAGGCTTCTGGCATCCATGTGGAATTCTCCTTGCTATGACTGGATACCGGCTGAAAATATATAGGTTTTCTATTTAGAGATCTGCGAAAAACCAATCAATTTATGATTCTCTTCAGAGGCTTAATATCTACATCATAAGCCAGAACGATTCTCAGGTCACTGACATTAGTGCCCGTAGGCCCTGTGAAGATGAGATCTCCGAGTGCCTTGAAAAAGTCGTAGGATGAATTCGTATCCATCGCATTATCTACCGACAGCCCGAGCGAAGCAGCGCGCGGCAGGGTCGTCTCGTCTGCGATGGCCCCGCAGGCATCCGTGGCTCCGTCAATACCATCTGTGTCAGCCGAGATGATGGTCATCCCGGGCTTGTAGTCCCGGAGGAATCCCAGCACGAGCTCCTGGTTACGCCCTCCCTTACCTGATCCGCGGATCGTCACCGTCGTTTCGCCGCCCGATATGATGGCGGCGGGCAACGATACCGGATTACCACTGGAAATACATTCTTTTCCGATGCCTGCGTGGACCAGACCTACTTCTCTGCTCTCGCCTTTTATGTGAGATCCCAGGATGAGGGGTCGGTAGCCAAGCCTCCGGGCTTCTGTTGCTGCTGCGTTCAGGGCGACGATATTGCTGGCAATGACTACGTTATAGGTACGGTCGAAAGCGAGATCTCCTGCCTTTAGTGTTTCGGGGGCCTCTCCTCGCAGCCCTGCCTCAATATGGCTGATGATCGCCGTGGGGGCCTTGTCTTTAAGGTGATACTGATCCAGTATTGCGAGTGCGTCGGAATAGGTGGAATTATCCGGGGCGGTGGGTCCCGATGCGATCGATCCGGGGTCATCGCCCACCACGTCTGAGACGATCAGGCTCAGCACTGTGGCACCGTTGACATACCTCAATAACTGGCCTCCCTTGACGCAGGAAATGTGCTTGCGGATACAGTTGATCTCGGCTATGGTCGCACCACTCTTTAATAACAAGTCGGTCATCCTGACCTTGTCCTCCAGAGGTATGCCCCGGGCCGGGCATGGGAGCAGTGCAGAGCCACCCCCGGATATGAGAAAAATGATCAGGTCGTCTTTTGTGGCCCGGGCTAGTAAATCGAGCATTTCCTTTACGCCTGACATGCCTTCATTGGTGGGCAGAGGATGGCCGGCCTGGTTTACTTTGATCTTTCTAGTGGCTGCCCGGGCACCGGGGCGATCATTCACCACTCCTGCCGTAATCCGATCGGCAAGTATCTTTTCCAGCTCCGCGGCCATTGTAGCCGCAGCTTTGCCGCCGCCCACGATGTAGATGTGGCGGTATGACTGCAAATCGTAATCTCGATCTTGCACTGTTAGAGTATCCCCGTTGAGGCTGACTGCATTTTTAACCATATTTTCAGGTAATACGGCAGATATGCCTGCCTTGATCATAGCGATGGCATGAGCCCTCCGATCGATTCCCCTGGTAAGGCTGTCAACTCCCTGGATATTCATCAAAGGAAATATGTTGCAGCAGATATAAATTTCACTGACGAGCAGGGTAAAGACTAAATATCAATATTTTGTAAATAAGTATGATGCGCCCGATTTTCTATTTCATTATCCTTCTCTTTCTGATTCTTATGCCATGCATCAGCACGGCACAAAAAAATGCCGTACTGGTCATCGTGGATGGTATGGGTGCCTCATACCTTTATCCAGAACTATCTCCGCAGTGCGTCGATGGGAGTCCGCTGGAACAAGTGAAGCTTGACCTGATCGATAAAGCCAGCGCCCGATATACCCTAAAGGTGCCGGTCCCGAAGACTGAATATGGCCATGCGGTGATCATGACCGGTTATTCCGGGGCGGATGATGAGATGCTGACTTACTACGATGCAACGATCTTCGACTCTCTGCGAAAAGAGGGTTACATGTGCATCGGGGTGATGCAGACCGGCGATAGTTCAAATATGGTGGGGGAAATGGACGCAATTGTATCGGATAAAAATAACTCTCCAGTCTCGCCGGATTTCCAGTATCTGTTGAACGATCCGAGGGTTCCGGGGGGAGTCCAGGCTATCTTGCAGGATAACCCGTACGTATCTGGCTCGTCTGCGAAACCTCAGATCGCAGACTACCTGCGATATGACAACTGGCCGCTTGATAAGGCCGTACAACTGGTCACTTACCTAAATTCCACGTATCCGGGCCAAAAATATCTACTGACCGTCAATGTGGCAGGAACCGACGAGTCATCACACGAGAGCGGTTATAAAAGCTACCGTGCGACGATGGCCGGACTTGATCCCGGCATGTCTGAGCTTGCTAAAGCATGCAGGGAGTCGGGCACGATCATGGTTGTGACGGCAGACCATGGGATGAGCTTTAAGACGCAGTCTGCTAAAGGGTCACATGCGTCTGAGGGGGTAGCTGATCGAAATGAGAGCCGGCTTATCCCGCTTCTGATCTTCACCGATCAAAACTGCCTGGAAACCGGTGATCTTTAT
This sequence comes from uncultured Methanocella sp., assembly GCA_964548585.1. Classification (GTDB taxonomy): domain Archaea; phylum Halobacteriota; class Methanocellia; order Methanocellales; family Methanocellaceae; genus Methanocella_A. Next base: position 54,409 of record CAZJRS010000009.1, read on the forward strand.
GGCCAGGAATGCATCGCACCGACACTTCTCTCACTAATGGAATGCCCACAATGCTTGAGTATGGGTGATGGCGAGCCATTGCCCTGGAATGATCGCCCTGCTTTACAGCTGGTGGCTGCCTGGCCCACGAATGCCACAATCTCGGGGCCTGGCTTTACAAAAAGGGTGTTGGTAGATGGCGTTATTCGGATGGATGGGCTTGAACGAGGGGATTACCGCATTGAATCCGATGACCGGGTACAGGTTATCAATCTGACCCATGACACGGTTGTCCGACTTTCCACCGCGTCTCCCGGACAATCCGGGATGCCTGTTCTTCTCTTGTTTTTGGCGGCCATCGCACTGGCGGCAACAGGCATCGCTGTCGCCCTATATCGGCAACAGTGATTAACGGCTTGCCGTGACTGCGGCATGTCTGATGATGGCGGTTTCGATATCTCCGTTGAGGATTTCTGCCGCTTCTCTGACCGTGGCCCGCTCGACGATGATTGATCTAAGTGCCGCAGTCATCAGATCCGGCCGCCTGTGCTGGAAGATGTTTCGGCCGAGCGAGATCCCGATGCAGCCCGATGTCATGGCATCATCCACCATCTGGAGCACATCCATGTCGCTATCGCAGCGGGGACCGCCAGCGATGACAACTGGTACCGGGCAGGCTGCCGTTACCCGGCTCATAGAGGGAATGTCCCCTGTGTACGGACATTTCACCAGGTCTGCACCAAGTTCGCCACCAATACGGGCCGCGTGAGCAACCTCCTGGGGAGAACCTGTGACACCCTTGCCTCTCGGGTAGGTCATGGCCAGCAGCGGCATACCCTTTTCATCACAGAGGTCTGCGATCTCGCCCAGATCTTCCAGCATGTCGTGCTCGGAAGCGCTTCCGCCCACGTTCACGTGGATCGATACGGCGTCGGCGCCAAGGCGGATGGCGGTTTCCACTCCCGAAACCAGCACTTTCCTGTTTTTGTCTTCCGAGTACTTCGTGCCTCCCGATATGTGCATGATCGTACCGCACGTCGGGGGAGCCCGCAACGACTTGATGAGGCCCTTATGAAGTAAAACGGCACTGGCACCCCCGTTGTCTACCAGGGAGATCGTCCTTTCCATGTCTACCAGGCCTTCGATGGCACCATCGCTTACCCCGTGGTCCATCGGTACAATGACCGCCCTGCCCGATTCCAGAATCCTGTTCATCCTGATTGTCTTGCCATCCATGTGAAACACCCTCACGACATGGCCAGCACTAACTATCACAAAACACGCAAAACGATGCTTGTGCGACAGTTAGCGCAGGCAGCATCGTCTAGTTAAACCAGAAGCTAAAGCTAAAAGCAAACTGAACAGCATTGTTGCTCTGATAGCTGATAGCCTCCGTCATCATTAAAGAGTTATATGATCTGGATGTAATATAAAGGTTGTGACGTTCGTGTACATACGTGTACGTAGTTGTACATTCCACTGGAAAAAGTGGAGAAGCTATTGGATAGCTACTTTTTGCGGCGCTCGAACTCTTCCTTAATCTTCTCAAAAGGAATGTCTTTAGCGGCCAGGAGTACCATCGCATGGAAGAAGAGATCTGCGCACTCACTCACGATTTCTTTCTCGCCACCGTTTTTAGCGGCAATGATCAGTTCGGTGGATTCCTCTCCGATCTTCTCAAGGACCTTATCGAGGCCTTTTCTGTGATTATACAGCGAAGTGGTATAGGAACCCTCTTGCGGGTTTATCTTTCGGTCTGCGATGACTGCATACACTTCGTCGAGAACATCTGCCATATTGTTCACTCGCTCTCCGCGCTCTTGCGCTCTATCTCTTCGAGGCTTTTGCGGTCTCTCATCATCAGCCTTTCGGTGATCTCGATTAGCGGGTGCTTCTCGAAGTCCATGACGACGATGTCGTCAATGGTGCGTAATCCAGATTCCCGTGCTGTCTTTTCCATCCCAAGTTTGATTTCCTTGGGTATTTCCAGGATGTACGCGTCGATCTTTTCGATGCCCAGCCGTCTGGCTGCCACAACCCGGTGGTGGCCGTCTGCCAGCATCCACCGATCGGGCTTGTGAATCACGATGATTGGCTCAGCCAGGCCTTTTTTCAGCTCATAAATACGCCCTTCAAGCTCGTCGGCAAATATTTTCGACTGAGTAGGAATTAGCTGGTTGATGTTGACATCGCCCCGGGTGACTGAGATTTCGGTATTATGCACGGTCTCGAGCGTCTTCTTTAGTTTCCAGACCTTTTGGGGGTCTGCTCGTTCGATCTGTGATCTGATCACGTCTGAGTTCGTGATGATGCCTACCAGCCGACCCGTGTCATCCACGACCGGCAGCTTGCTGACCCCCAGCCTGAATATGACCCTGGCCACTTCAGTGATGTCCATGGTCGGGTGGGCAACAATGATATTGCGGCTCATCACCGTCTTCACCTGCTCGTCAGACTCGCATAAAAGCATATCCAGAGAAGAAATGTACCCTTCTACTTTCCCGTCGCTTGTCACGGGAAAACCGTCGTGGCCGGTCTGCCGGGTGAGCTTGATCACGTCCATCACCGTGTCTTCGGGAGAGACGGTGATGACCTTGCCAGTCATATAATCGCCGACTCGGAGCTTATCCTTCATGTATAACCAGCGTGATATTGTCTCTGATATGAGATAATCTTATTGACCGGAGTGTATCGAATATCTTAAGATATTCGTTTTAACGGCGTTTTCTTGCTATTTCCCGATTTCAGTTCTCCGACACCGTAAACGCTATTATCCTGTCGCGTTATCATGTGTATGATCTAGATTATGGACACGAAGAAAATATTGGAGTTGCGTGGCATGGCTGCCCGCATGGAGTCTTCTACTCATATCGGAAAGAACGGGGTGACGCCGTCACTCATCGAAGAACTGGCCCGGCAGCTGAAGGATAACAAGCTTGTCAAAGTCAAGATCCTTAAAAGCGCCCTGGATGAGCATCCCCGGGAAGAGATCGCTAAGCAGCTGGCCGCAAAGACTGGCTCCGAGCTTATCGAAGTCAAGGGCAACACCGTTGTGCTGTATAGACGCTGACGCTGACAAAGTCCGTTGTCAGCGGCACTAACTCGGCTTCTTTTTCCACGTTATTCCCGGACCAGTATCGCTCTTGCCGGTGCGCCGTCCCCATCTTTGATCTTGATCGGCAGGCAGGCGAACGTGTACGTTCCCGGGCTCACTTCGGTGAGGTCGACGCCTTCGACAATCGTCACTCCCGCGCCCAGTAGCTTCCTGTGGACGGCTTCCCCGGATTTGAAGCTGGCAATCGACAGGTAATCGATTGCAATGGTCTCAATCTCATGATCCACGATCCAGTCAGCCCCGCTCTCGTCCAGGTATACGAAGTCGCTGTGGAACTCGGTGTATTGCCAGAGCTGTGAATTCTTTGTCTTGAAGAGCACGATTTTCTCGGTCGCACCAGTTCTCTCCAGGTCGGCAGCCGTAATCCCGTGCTCAAGCTCGATATGGGTCAGATCGAGCACCTGCGCTTTACCATATAGCCGATCCAGGGGAATTTTATCGATGGGAGTACCTTTTTCCACAAAGTGTAGCGGCGGGTCAATGTGGGTGCCTGTATGGGAGCCCATGCGTAAAAAGGAGACATTAGCAGTGTCCTTTGGCATACTCAGTACTCGCTTGATGTCGGGGGCCGGGTCTCCGGGGAATACTGGCATGCCATTGTGCAGGCTTACTGATATGTCAAAGATCCTCATCAGATACTTCTATCGCGGGTATCCTCAAGAAATTTGCGGATATATTTACCCGGTTCTCGCGTGGTCTTACAGACCGATCATATTTGGAGATACCCCGAGGACTGGGAGTTCATAACCTTGTTATCCTCGAGAAACTTATTCACGCTCTGCCGGGTGGGGTATTTTGACCATCCGACACCGCCCACTTTAAGGCCTGCCGTAGCTGCGCCGATCAAAGCGCACTCTTTCAGGTTATGCCCGCTTACATATGCGCTGATAAAACCAGCGTTGAATGTGTCGCCGGCACCGGTGGTATCGACTACCGGGACCTTGAACGACGTGATAAACTCCGCGTAGTCGCCCGTGGCGATGTAACACCCGTCTTTTCCCATCTTGATAACGACCACTTTTACGCCCATGTCCAGGAAGATCCTCGCTGCCTTTTCTACCGTGAGTTTTTCATCCCCCAGTATTTTTCTGGACTCGTCAATATTCGGCATAAATATGTCCACTTTCGGGAGGATGTCAAAGATCGGGTCGACCGTCTCCGCAGGGAACCCACGCGGGTCCCAGCCCGTGTCAAACGAGACTTTAATTCCCGCACCATGGAGCAGATCGATGAGGTGGGCATAATCGTAGCGCAACCCGTCCAGCAGGAAATACGAAGGCATATGGACAATTTCCGCATCGATGCTGGCAAGGTCGATATCGTTGATATTATACGTCGCATTCTCGCCCCTGAACGTTACGAACGAGCGCTCAATGTCCTGAACCAAAGCAACCGTGACTCCTGTCTTTTTATCGGTCAGCCGTACGTTCCTCGTATCGACCCGGTTATCATCCAGCTCTACCAGCACATAAGTGCCGAAGACATCGTCGCCTAGCTTGCCGAATAACTGTATATCCATCCCAAGTCTGGCTGTCTGGAGCGCAAAATTAGCCGAGCACCCTCCGCCATGCACCTGAAAATCCTTGGTGATGACCTGTTTCCCGAGGTCGGGCAGGTTGTCTATCCTGGCTATGAGGTCCACGTTCACGTCGCCTATCGTCGCTATCTTGGGCATTGCCACACCTGTAATATATATGTCGATATTTGATAAATCTAACCGCCGCCAACAA
>CAZJRS010000010.1:0-58853 GCA_964548585.1 uncultured Methanocella sp.
TCGTGTCCCTCTAAAAAAGAGTCTTTCGTGTTTTTGTGCTACCTCACCATAAACCTAGACAAGGACTAGCACCACAAGCACGGGGATACTGGCAATCTGTTAAAGCTGTAACAATCTGTGATCTGGAACAGCGCAGCGTTCGTCATCGTTCACGGGCACAGAGATAACGCTTTCAAAATAATATCCGAGAAATCACTCAATGAGCTTCTGGTACAGTGCCGTGTACTTTCCGACGACCGTCGGCCAGCTGAACTTTTCTTCTACCGTTTTCCGGGCTTGCCTGCCCATAGCCTGTCGGAGCTCCGGGTCTTCGATGAGCCTGCAGAGGTGCTCGGCGTACTCCTCGTCTGTCCGGGCTACATAGCCGTCCTTGCCGTTTTCGATGATCTCACGGGCGGCACCGACGTCGTTGGTGAGCACAGGCAGGCCTGAGGCCATCGCTTCGAGGATGGTGATGGGAAAGTTGTCATGCGTCGAATAGTAGATGAAGATGTCTCCCCGCTCAAGAGCCTCGGCGGGCCTGTCCAGAAAGCCGGTAAAGTGCACGTTGACTGTAGAAGCTCCGGCTTTTTTCCTGACTGGCCGCAGGTACTTGCCTCCGCCGACTACGGTCAGCCAGATCTCGTGATCAGTACATTTTTTCGCCCGCTCCAGGATCCTCAACAGGTCGAGGACTCCTTGGGCTTTGTCCTCGAAGTAGAACTTGGTGACTGTAACCAGATTGACCACGTCCCCAGCGTCCCGCACAGGTGCCCGGAACCTCTCGGGAAATACGGCGTTCGGTATGACCTCTGCACGGTCCAGGCTCAGCCGCTCCTTCAGGAAGATGCTTGGAGTGGTCACCGCGTCTGCCATCCTGATCGCATGGGGATACAGGTATTTCCAGACGTTCTTCTCGATACTGTAATCTCCGTGTACGGTCAGCATGACCGGCTTTTTCCACAGTCTGACGGCCAGCGGTACCGTCGTATGGATGAGATCGGCGTCCTGTCGCAGCGGGGCTGACAACAGGCCGGGGATATCATGCACGTGGCCGGCTTTGTGATGTCCCGAGCCATTGATGCTCTCGACCAGGTTTTTTCCCCAGTTGAACGGTCCTCCCTTTCGGTGCGAAGTTAGTACGCTCACTCTTGCCGAGGCCAGGGTATCAGCCACCTGCTTTTGTCCGCCTTCCCCGGGTGTAGCGCTCTATGACACGGCGGTAGTTCTCGTCCACCTGTCGGCAGACCACGTCCCAGCCGTACCGGCTTATCATGCGTTCTCTGCCGGCGGCCCCCATTTCCCTGGCAAGCCGCGGGTCTGTGATCAGCTCACATAGCGCCGAGTAAAGGCCGTCCGGGTCTTTCGGCTTCACCAGCAAGCCTGTGACACCTTCTTCCACGATCTCGGGTATCCCTCCCACGTCTGTGGCCACGACTGCAATGCCCGAGGCCGATGCTTCCATGACCACGTTGGCCGCGCCTTCGGAGAGGGACGGCAGGACGAAGATGTCCGAGGCCCTCATGAGTTCCGGCACATCCTTCCTGTAGCCTGCGAAGATGATCCGGCCATCGAAGCCGTCTGCGATCTTCCTGTACTCCGGGTCCAGGCTGCCGTCCCCGACGATCAGCAGCTTGACTCCGCGGCGTTCCCGCAGCAGTCTCTTTGCGGCTTCAAGGAGGTAAGGCACGCCTTTGACGAGGTCCAGCCTCCCGACGAATAACAGCAGGATATCGTCCTTCTCCACCCCAAACTCCTGCCTGATCGCATCCTTCGGGCCTTCGGGATTGAATACGTGTACGTCCACACCTCTGTTGACGAGGAACGCCTTGCTCGTGTCCCCTCCGAGACTTTCGACGTGCCGTCCCAGTCCCGATACCAGAAGCTGTATCCCGTCGGACGTCTTTAAAAACTGCCTGCCGAGCACCGTGGAATACAGGTAGCCGACCGCATCTACCAGCCTGTCCCCGAAAAACCAGTTGACCCCGGGGAACACATCGGTGGTCACGATCAGCGGCTTCTTGATCCTGTACCGGAGAAAGAGGCTCGGAAGCGTCGTCAGGTAAATCAGGTGGCCGAAGACGACGACGTCCGGGTCCCACTCGCCACATACCTTTTGCACAGAAGCAGTCAGCCGGATCATGTCGGGCACCGGGTACCTGATCCCCTTGACCACGAACAGAGGCGGTATCCTGTATACTTCCACGTTTTCGTCGACTTTTTCATATTCAGACTGGCCCTTCCACCTGATCGCTACGATCTTGAATTTCTGGCCCGCATCGCTCAGATTTTTCACGTGCCTGTACTCGAATATCCCCTGCCTTGCTTCGGGTGTCGTGGGTATGGCCGACGGGAACCAGGGTAGAATATAACATATCTTCATAGAGATCCTGCGTGAGGGCCAGCGAGCGAAACCATCACTGCATGTTAAATATTAATTAATAATATATAAATAGATTATTATATAAAGAATAGTACCGGATGTCGATGTGGGCCTTTTCCAGGAAAAATAGTATGGCCGGCCTGCTTCTGCAAGCCGTCCAGCAGTCTGTTTTTATATTTTCTCGACGGTCACCCAGTCCACGTACTGGGTGTTGATGCCGTTGCCGTGGCTGGCCGGTACATCCTTGATAACCCAGCTGTTGAAGTACAGGTAGGTTGGCTGGTTCGGGATAATGCTTGTCGAGGTCCATATGAGCTTACCGTCGATGAAGAAGTCGACGTGGTCCTTGTACCAGTCGTACCCATAGACGTGATAGGCCGCTGCAGCGTCGAAAGGCAGGGTGTAAGCTTTGTAGTTCCTCTTTCCGTCGTACCAGGTGGTCAGCAGGGCTGTCTTACCATCGTTGATCACTTCTATGTCTACCTCATTGTGCTTCTCGCCGCCGTTGCCGCCTGCCCAGATGTAATTGAAGAAGGTCAGGAAGCTGCCCGGCGTCGCGTCGAGCTTCATGCTTGCCCGGTACTTGCCGTAGGTAAACAGCTGCTTTGACTTCAGCTCGCCGCCCGTATGCTTGTTGACGTCTGCCCTCAGCACCAGCTTACCGTCTGAGAACCAGACGTTTTCCTTGAGGAACGTGGTATCGATGAACGAGTTCTGATCGTAGGCCGAGACTGTCCACACATTGCTGTTCAGCGAGTTGAAATCATCCCTGAGCAACAATCCGGTCGAAGGCGACGGGGTAGGTGTTACCGGTTTCGGGGTCGCTGTGGGTGTAGCCGTTGGCTTTGGTGTTGGTGTAGGTGTAGCCGTTGGCTTCGGAGTAGCCGTGGGTGTTGCGGTCGGTTTCAGTGTCGGTGTCGGTGTCGGTGTAGACGTCGGCTTTGGAGTGGCCGTGGGCGTCGGTGTCGGTGTCGGTGTCACAGATCCCTGGGAGTCGATAGAAACATAGGCTGCGTACAGCTTGCTTGCCGTCGAGCCGGATGGCGGGCTCTTCGTCACCCAGTTGTTGAAGATGAGTCTGCTCGAGTGACTGGGTATGTTTTTGGCGGATGTCCAGACGATCTTGCCGTCGACGGAGAAGTCTACCTGGCCAGCCTGCCAGTTGAACCCGTACGTATGATACGAGGCTGCAGGATCGAACGGCAGCTCGTACTTGTACAGGTTTTGCCCACCGTTAGCGGCGGTGGCAAAGTACACGTAGTTCTTGCCGTCTGCTTTCTGGAACTGGATATCGATTTCGTCACGCACTCCTGCGTTACTGCTATATGTCATGAGCGTGGCGAAGGTGCCGGGTGTCAGGTCCAGCCTCATGCTCGTCTTATAGTTCCCGTACGAGTAGGTGTTTACAGTCTGGTACTCACCGCCGGTATGGGTCACCGCATCGGAGCTCACCACCAGACAGTCGCCGGTGAATTTGATGTTTGACGTCAGGAGCGTCGTCCCTTGCGGACCGGCGGTTGTTGATGTCGCCTTCCATAGGTCGCTTCGCAGGTAGCTGAAATCGTCGTAAAACACAGTTCCAAGCGCACCTGCGCTGTCCTGTGCTTCGATAATATCGCCAGACACTTGTTCTCCTCCGGCGCTCGTAGCGACTGTCGTCGCAGTGGCGCCCGTCCCGAGTATGCCCGCCAGCAAAGCGATGCATAGTAAAGCTGCAATGATACCGTTTTTAATAAGTATTCCACCTTTTTATCCCACGTGTCCCGAGAGCTCGTTTTTTATACCGGCAATCGGGTAGTTAGGATCGTTTACTTCTTAAGTATTCACTGGGTTAAAAGTAATCGTATATAAACTTTTTACTAAATGAGCAATAATTTGCACTTTTTTAGAGTTAAAGTATTAAAAATTTTTACCGTGTTGAATAATGATATTGAAGAAAAGTTGGTCCCTGTACCGTGAAGGAAAACCAACGCTGCGCTGTGCTTGAACACAGATTTCCAGTGTCCCCGTGCTTGGTTTATTAGCGGTTATACCGCGGTGTGAGCCTTGTCTATGTTTATGGTGTGTAGCACAAAAACACGAAAACTTTTTTTTAGAGGGACACAAAAACTCGAATGGCTCTAAGTATCACGGCTAAACCACTAATCGGACGAAAACACTATTAAGATTACATAAAACCACGAATTGCACAGTCCTTAAAACACGAACAAGTTTCGCGAAGGGCACGAATGGCACCAAATCAAAACACAGTCAGGAATTGCGCCTGTGGTTAAACCGATCCCGATCCATTTTTATCGGTGTAGTGTTTTCTGATCATGCCCTTTAATGGTAGGTATCTGAAGTGGATACGCCGACGATAAAAACGTATAGTAATGGCTTACTGTGTTTTGATTTGGTGTCCTTGTGTCACTTAGCGGAACTTGTTCGTGTTTTAAGGGCCGTGACGTTAGTGCTTTTACTTCTTTTAAATGGTGTTTTCGTGTAGTTAGTGGTTTAGCCGTGATACTTAGAGCCATTCGAGTTTTTGTGTCCCTCTAAAAAAAGTTTTGTGTTTTTGTGCTACACACCATAAACCGATGCAGGGGCTAATCACCCACCTTTGCATGCACCAATCACAAGTATACCATGCACGGGGATACTGGAAATCTGTGTTCAAGCACAGCGCAGCGATCGTATTGCTGAGTCATGCCAATGCAAAGGCCTGATTCAAAACTGATCAAATTCAGAATGATTCAACACAGCAAAAATATCCCATTCTCCCAAAATGGCTGTGATGCCACCGTTCTGGTATCACAGCCCTGGGAGTACGTCAGAGGTATACCTCGGCGCCGCCGCTGGCATATATCCTGTTTCTGTTCCCCTTGATGTTCGTGAGGACGACTGAGGCAGGCTTTTGCAGTTCACCTACCCAGGTGACCTCGACTCCCCTGTCGGTCATGATGTTGAAGGTGCCCATGAATATGTACGAGCCTAGTGGAATGGTGTTGACGTTTCCGGGCAGCGAGTAGGCTCTGCTCGCATTCCAGTCCTGGAGCAGCAGTCGGTTGTTCGTATCACTGAAGATCGGGGGGACATAAGTCAGATTATGTGCTTTGACGGTCGTGTCACGCGAGTGGATCAGCCAGTCCGCGCCCTTCACTTCCATGTTGTTATAGATCGTGTAAGAGATGTTTGCTCCTTTCTTATTAAGTGAGTACGACATCGGCACGTCTTTGAAGATCTCGAAGATGAGGCCGGTGTTGAACACCAGGTATACGACCATCAGTACGGCAAATGCCTTGAGTGCGAGGGGCAGGAAGTTCCGCTTCGCGAGCCATCCGGGCAGGCTGAACAGGCTGAGCCAGCCCAGGACCACGAACGGCGCCAGAAATAGCAGAGTGATCTGGTAAAGCCTGGTCATGTTCAGCGACGCGGCGAACTTGGGCAGAACCAGAGCCATACCCAGTATTCCGAGGTTAATAAATGCCAGCGCATAGAATTCTCGGTTGATCTTCACAGGTCCTTTGATGAATATCCAGGTCAGCATGCCTATGACCAGCAAAGACTGGGTGGCTAGCAGCAGGTACAGGTAATTCGTATGCATGCTTGATGACTGGCCGCCGGTCGTGATCATTTGTATAGGCTGCGTTGTGATCGGTGGTACGGGCGTTGCGATTGTCTTCCCTGGCATAGTGACATTAGTCACATTCGAAGGAATCGGGGCAGCCTGGTGGATCAGCATGCTTGAGGCGCCCATGACCACGGGATTCGCGATATTATGGGTGGTGCTGACAACGGTCTTGAACGGGTCTCCGGACGAGGTGTTGATGTACCAGATGGAGCAGAAGACCACCAGCCCTATGATCAGGGCAGGCGTGATCTTTCTGTTCAGGTCCCGCACGCTATCCTTGCTGAGCAAGGAGATCAGGTAGAGCAGTCCCCATGCCAGCACAAGCATCCCCATGAAGAGCATCGCCAGCCCGTAGTGAGACAGGATGAGCGAGAAGGTGAAAAGCACGAACAGTGCGGTCCATTTTTTCTTCTCCATGCTCCTGTCGATGAGGAGCAGTATGGTGAGGCCCAGGAACAGCTCGGCGATCTCCTGCCTTGCGAGCTGGAGCATCTCGGTAAAGGTGACCCCGAGCGAGGTGAATACGAAGATCGAAAAAAACGCTATCTGATCGTTAGACTGTTTCCGGTAAGCCTGGTATAGCGCCACCGGCAGGATCGCGAAGAGGAGCGGGAATACGACTTTGTACACCCAGATCACATCGGTGTTCAGGAAGATCGAGTAGACGGGAACCAGTATCATGATGCTGAGCATCGAATTGATGTTGTGCTTCAGGATGGTGCTCCAGGAACCGCTGGCGATGACCTCGTCGGCAAGGTACTTTTCCTGGTGAATGTCCCAGCCTATCAGGCTCGACGATATGAGCGAGTTGTGGAACAGCAGGGAGAGCGCGATGACAAAGATGACCAGCGGATACAGCTCTTTCGGGATGATCCGGGTAAACCCGATCAGCAGCACGATCAAGCCCAGGGCGAAGATCAACGCAACCAGCATCATATTGTCGTCGGTGCGGTTGATGATGTACGTGCCAAAGATCGCCATGAAGGGTACGATCAGTAGCAAGATCATGGGCGGCAGGCTACTCATGGTCACTTCGATCATCGCGTCGCCATGGTAATCCCTGTCTCTGATATAACCTATAATGCACAGCGCCAGCACGATTGCAGTAAGCGAGATGATCAGCGGCGTCAGGCTGATCGGATGCGCAATGCCGGCCAGCGGCAGAAACGTGTTCAGGGCAGCTCCGGTGATCATCACGGTCGTCAGGCTCAGTCCGACGGAATAGACCGTGGTCTCGATCGATCCGAGATTGTGCAGCTTCAAAACGCGGAGTAACACGATGCCCGGTATGACCGTCAGGTAGACAAAGCAGATGGCCTGTCGCAGCAGAAGCAGTGCACCACTGCCGGAATCGATCCTCAGGACCAGCAGTGTCGCAGCCTGTATCGCCAGGATGGTACATAAGAATTGGGTTAAATTCCAGTCATTCAGTCTCAAAGGGTTACTGATTCGCATGTTCTCACAGTCCGGGTTGATGTGGGCGGAGCTTTCTACGCTCGCTTCGCGTGGCCATGAAAGGGTCGCGGAGCAATATATCGTCTATGATATATAAATAACAATTATATAAAATACTTGCTATTATATTTTGACCGGTTGTGCCTACAGGGCCAAAACTGTCCTTGACCGTAGTTGGAACCAACCGGGCACTTCTTTCATCCGGGAGCCAGAAACTGCGTTTTTATATCTTCGTCACAATGAGCTTGATGACCTTGCCTAACACGCTGACACCATGCTTTATGGGGTGGTGCGTAGACCCGTTCACGTCATACCGGACGTCGATAGGGACCTCTTTAATTCTCAGCCCCGCCCGGGCGGCGTCCACGATCATCTCACTTTCGATCGCCATGCCATGATTGTTGAACCTGAAGCTGTCGAACCCTTTTTTAGCAAAAGCTCTGAAGCCGCTTTGAGTATCGCTGACCCTGATGCCCGATGCTATGTTTGTGGCAAGCGTGAGCGCTTCCTGTCCGAATCTCCGGTACACCGGCACTCTGTTACTCATTCCGGCCATGAACCTGGAGCCTATGACCATATCGGCTTCACCTTTCAGCAGCGGATCGATCAGCAGGGGCATCTCATCCGGGTTGTGCTGGCCATCCCCGTCGATCAATACGAGAATGTCTACCTCTAGCGCCCGCGCAAAGGCGAATATGTCCTTGATGCTCGTTCCTTTACCCTCGTTCTTCTTGTGCTTTATCACGGTAGCTCCTGCCAGTTCTGCGATCTCTGCGGTCCTGTCCGTAGAGCCGTCGTCAATGACGATCAGGCGGTCAGTATATTTCAGCAGGCGAAGTATGATACTGCCGATGGCGATCTCTTCGTTGAGTGCCGGGACGCCGACCAGAACTCTTGCTTTTTCCGTTACCATCGAGGTTGCTTTCTGCAGGCTTCTGGCCGTGGCTTGCATATACGTCCCCTCTTGCCGCTGTTCAAGCGGTGATAAAATGGTAGAAGCCATAAGCGATAACTCCAGGGTTTTATATAAATATATAATTATATATATAATATTTATAATTTGCTATTTTACCGGTCCTTCACTTTGGCGACCGATACTGGTGACTGCGCTGCACCGGGATGTTCGGGGCGTTATTCAGGACCACGATGTTTTTACTCCGCAGCATCCGTCTGGCAGGGGTCTCCACGTACCGGTAGAACGCCACAGATGCCAGAATTGTGCTGCAGATCACCAGCAGCGCCGCCAGGGCGGTCAGCGGCCCGACAGGGGACAACATCAAAAGACCGAACACGTACAAAAATATCCAGTGGATCATGTACAGCGAATAGCTTGCGTCACCCAGCAGCACCAGCCGGGGGTGCTCCAGCAATGCTGACAGCAGGTTCCGGCCGTACGCCAGGCACAGGATCACCGTGCTGAACGGCACTACGTAGAAAAAAGTCTGTAGCGACATGAATAAAAAGCCGGACAGGCTCTGCTTATAATAGTCCTGGCCATAGGCGGTGGAAACGAATACCTGTAAGACCATGAGCGCGATGATGCACAGCAGGGCGGTGACAAGCAGAGTGTTCCGGGCGTTTTCCCGGGAGATGATGTCACTGAGTCGATCCGTTTTTTGCCTGTAGTTCTGAAGGAAGTACGTGCCCAGGAGACAGCCCAGGATGAACTCGGATATCCTGAACACCGGCACTCTGGCTGTGATATACAGGGTAAAGTCCAGCAGCGTGTTCCCCAGACGGAGATCCGGGTAGTACCATATCGCCAGCAGCGCTGCCAGGCTGAGGCACAGGGATATCGCCAGCACGGCCGTCGACCACCCGAACAGCTTCCGGTACCCGAATTGCCTTTTTGCCAGGCACACCATGATGAGCGGGAACCAAAGATAGAAGAAAAACTCGCATCCGATGCTCCAGGAAGGAGCGTTCCACATCTGCTCCACGAACGCGTAGGGCAGGTATATCTGGGCCATAGCCAGGTTCACCACCCAGGAACCGGCGATGGCCAGCGGATCGTACGTCAGGTACGGGCTCCTGGTGTGTCCGGCGGTAAGCCAGATCAGGAGCAGCGTCACGGGAGTCATCATCAGCAGCGCAACGGCATGCATGGGGTATATCCTCGCAAACCTGGCCTGGATGAACCTGAAATAATCGTTTATTCTCACTCCGCCGGCGAACCACTCCTTGTACGTGTAGGTGAGGATGAAGCCGCTGAGCACGAAGAAGAAGCAGACGCCTATGCCGCCGTTCGAGAGGAACAGGTACACGGCAGGGTTGATGTTCAGGTAATAACTGAAGTGCAGAAGCACCACCGCCAGCGCGGCAAAGAACCTGGCGCTGGTCAGCGAATCGATGTGGGGCTTATTGTCTGTCATAGGGATACGGAGGTTACTGGCCTGGTCGGCTCACCGCTTGTGCACTTTGCTGATGGCGAACACCCTGCCGGTATTAGCCATCAGTAGTGTGACCTTGAATTTCCAGGACTGGTTAATCCTCATCGATTTCGAGAGTATCGTTTCGGTTGTCACGGCACCCTCCCCTGCCAGAAATCCCAGGATCTCTCTCGACGTCAGGAATGAGATGATCACGTACTTATCCAGGTCGAGCGCCCGGATCGTCAGCCCCAGCCGGGAGAATACGACGGTGATGTAGAAGAGCAGGTCCGCGAACAGTCTGTAGTCGTTGTAGATCTCTACGACGATGACGTGGCCTCCTGTTTTCGTGACCCGGATGAGCTCCTGTACAGCCTTTCGTGCGTTCTCCCTGGACTGTCTCCTCGTGCTTCCGACGATGTGGTGCAACAGGTTTTTGATGATGACGACATCGAAGGTGTCGCTTTTAAAGGGAAGGCGAAGTGCAGTCGACTCGATGAGGCTGATATTCCCGTTGACCTGGTCCTTATACGCGCCGGCGGCTATCTCACAGTTGCACAGCGTCGCGGTGCTCTCCTCCCTGGCTATGTGGTCGAGGATGTAGCCGCTGCCGCCCCCGACTTCCAGGACTTTCAAGCCGTTCTTTTTCACCTTCTTGATAAAGTTGAGAATTTCGTGATCTTCCGCGTGAACCAGCCCTTTCCGGTGCCTGTACTCGCCTGCATCCTGAAAGTGATCGACAACCATCTTACTCGTGTAGCTCTGTGCCATTAAACCGACCTGTGCATATCCTATGTACTCTGACTACATCCTTGCGATCCGCCACCGCCTGGCTCAGGCAGCTTTCACGGGCTGGTGAAACGGCGGCGTACTTTAATTGATATGTTCATCATCGCCGCGGTCAGGTCTCTCAGCAGCCACTCGAACCCGAGCGCGTAATCGTACCTTCTCCACACTCTCTCCAGGAGAGCCAGGGCCAGGATGATCGCCGGCCCGACGACCAGGAATTCAACCACCGAGTGGACAGCGACCAGCGATGCAATCAATATAATCGGTAAATGGAGGTAGTACGCAGAGAGGGAAATTTTCCCCACGCCTTCCAGCGGGCTCAGCACCCGGGTAAACAGATACCTGGTATCGACGTACCTGATCAGCAAAGTCACGACCAGCAGGAACGCGCCTGTGATCATGAGATATCCCGGAAGCGTTGTGCCTATGATGGCCCTGCCATCACCATACAATAGTATCAGGGAAAGCCAGCCTATTCCGAGCATGATCGCCGAGCCGGTGATCAGCTTATCACTGGTACGGGTTGACATGGGCTTTTGGTATATGCCCGAGATCACCTGTCCCGCGATAAAGTAGGTGATATATGGCACCAGCGGAAAAGCACCGCTGTGTATGATCGCCAGTGCTTCGATTCCAAAGTAGTCTATGGCGAAGCTCAGGGCAAAGATCAGCGGTATCACTGCCACCTGGAGCCTTTTATCGAGGTGCAGCGCGAAACCAATGATGTACCCGAAGGCGATGACCTGAAAGATACTCCAGTTCAGTAGACCCGTGTTGTGGAAGCTGCCAGGCATAAATCGCGCACCCGCCAGGTACATCACCAGCGTCACGGCGAAGAGGAAAAGCGCCCGGTAGACCACTTCCAGTAAAACAACTTTACTGCTCAGCCCCCGCCTGATCCTTGAGGCTACCAGCATCTCGAAGCCTACTCCGGAGACCGCCAGAAAAAAAGGGCCTGCGAGCAGGCTCGTGACATCCAGTGCCTGTGTGTAGTTGTAAACGAGATGAGCTTCGATCATCAGGAAGATCGCAATCCCTCGCATGATATCTAACGAGGAAAACCTACGGGATCTAAGAGACTGGTTCTCCATATTCACTCACGCTGACACCTGGCATTTCAAATGACACCGGCCGGGCCTTTGGCCAGAGCCGCGCTGGCGGCAGTGCCCTGTTGCCCTTGCTCGACTTTCGTTAAGCGGGTAAGACACACGCCACACGGAGGTTCTCAACCATTGATTAAATGAGTATGCCGCTGAATTGTCAGGCATTCCTCCCTTTTAAAATGTAAAATGCGGCGTCCTGTGGGATGTCCTAAAAAATCTGCCCTCTCCCTTCAGTCATTCCAAATATCTGAGAAATGGCTACTCACGATAATTATAAGTACTAATATTATTATTTGTTATTGTATTAAAGTTTCTACGGGTGACGATGATTGATGGAATGCAGAATCTGCAAGAACCAGCAGGGAAATAAACTGTACCGGGTCCGAGACATGCATTTCGGAAACAACGGCGTTTTCGACTACATCGAATGCACGCAGTGCGGTTGCCTGCAGATATCCGAGGTCCCGGCGAATCTCCAGGACTATTATCCTCAGGACTACTATGCTCACGTCCGCGTACGGTCGCCGGTGCTGGGCCAATTAAAGAAGTTCGTCACAAAAGAACGGGATTACTACACCTATTATGGTCACAGCGTACTGGGGTACCTGGCGGACAGCCTTTTAAAGTCTGCCAGCACGGAAATCATCAGGTGCATCAGAAAAACCGGCGTGAACTCAGGATCGAAAATTCTGGACGTCGGCTGCGGTCAGGGAAGCCTGCTGCTGCGACTGAACGAGATCGGATTTACCAGCCTGACCGGGGTCGACCCCTTCATCGCCTGCGACACTGACTATGGAAACGGCGTAAAAATACATAAAAAGCACATACAGGACATAGCCGGTGAATTCGATCTCGTCATGTTCAACCACTCCTTCGAGCATATCCCCGACCAGGAAAGTACCCTCCGGCACGTGTCGAAAATATTATCACCTGATGGAATCTGCATGATCCGGATTCCGACCGTTACCTCTCTGCCATGGGGGGTATACCGGGAAAACTGGGTACAGATCGACGCCCCTCGCCACATCTATCTGCACTCGATCGAGAGTATCAGGCTGCTGGCATCCCGGTTCAACCTGACGTTGTCGAACTACTTCTACGATTCCCACGCTTTACAGTTTCTCGGTAGCGAGCAATACTGCCAATCAATTCCCCTGGTCAACGATCGCTCGTTTCTCGTCAACCCTAAGCACAGCATCTTTGGCAAAAAGGAGATCGAAAGCTTTGAAGCGATGTCACGCCTGCTGAATAAATATAATCTGGGGGATCAGGTGGTATTGTTTTTCACCCGGCCTGACGCACAGGCTCTGGCTACGGCTCAGCCGGTTGAAGCTGCCTGTAACGCCTGAAACTCAAATACCGACAATGCAACCGTTCAAAATGATGACTTTCAGGCTGAAATGGGTATTTCACCAAGGGAACACTTATATATATTATTTTTATAATTTTAAATAAATATATATTTTTAATTATATGCAGGATGGTTTTAGATGGTAAAAAAGGAGTTGAAGGTATGCATCGTTTCATTTCCCTGGGCCTCACAGGTCCCATATTCTTTTCTCTCTGATATCGCCGAGATCATGTTTAAACTGACCAGCCACGTCCTGATCATCACAGGAAACCCGGATCGGATCAAAACCGGGCGCAGGCCGATCATCCGGGATATCGGTATTGAGATGCATTACGTGACCGATATCCGACCCAAAATCTACTCGGTATTTTTATGGGCCCTCAAGTGCTTCCTCGTGCAGCTCAAAGTATCATTCGAACTGATAAAATGCCGGAAAGACACTGACATCGTCATTTTTTACCTCTCCCATCCCTATTATTTACTGCCACTGGCAACGGCCAAGGTGCTCGGTAAAAAAACAATCGAAATCGTGACTCGCAGCCGATCGCCCGTTAAAAACCTGTACACCGATATCACCGCAGTACAGGATTTCCTCTGCCGCTTCATGATCGACTACTTCTCCCCGGAGTCACCGGCCATTGCCAGAGAACAGGGAATGACCAGGTATCCCGAGAAGCTGCTGCCGATCAGTGCCCGTTTTCTGGACACGATCACCTTCACTTGCCGCCGTCCTGTCCCGGACAGAAAAGCTGTCATAGGCTACATCGGACGGCTGAAGCGGGAAAAAGGCGTGATGCGCTTTACGGAAGCGATCCCCTGCCTATCGGCGAAAGTTCCCGGCATTCGTTTTTTTATCGCAGGCGAAGGAGACTTGTTGCCCCAGGTGCTCGCTATGGCCCAGGTGCGCGAGGACATCGACGTCAGAGGCTGGATCCCTCACACGGAACTGTCCACCTATCTCAACGACATAAAAATCCTGGTCCTGCCCAGCGAAAGTGAAGGGCTGCCCACCATCGTTCTCGAAGCCATGGCCTGCGGGACCATCGTGTTATCCACGTCCGTAGGCGGAGTTGCCGACCTGATCAAGGACGGCGAGACCGGCTTTATACTGGAAACGAACTCTTCCGAGTGTATCGCCGAAAATATCACGAGAATCCTGAACCGGTCCGATCTGGGAACCATCTCGGCCAATGCGAGCAATTTCATCAAAAAATATTATACTTTCGATTCCGCCGTCGAACGGTACGGACGGATCATCAGCCTGGAGGCATCTCATGAAATACCTGCATAAGCTGTGCGTTTTACTATCGTTGGCATTTTTACTGCTGGCCATCGTTGTGATGATGCTTAACCCGACGGCCTCGGGCTATGAGCTTTCGCTGTATGCGGCTTATCCGGTTTACTTTTTCGTTTTGCTGATTCTGGCTTATGTCATCAGTACACTATCCGTTTTGTACTGTGTGTTCTACGGTAAAGTGAACAAACTGACTTCGGTCAACGTATTTGTGATCATGGCCATTAATTTCATACTGCTTTTCCAGCCGTACATCCGGGGCTATGCCCTGTTCCAGCGGGAAGACGCCATGACCCACCTCGGGTACGTCAAAGACATCCTCCTCACCAGCCACACCGGACGCAGTAATTTCTATCCCTTCATCCACGTCGAGTCCGCCGGCCTACAGCTTTTATCCGGCCTCGACGTCATGTTCATACGGGAACTTCTCCCCTACATCTGCTATCTGTTATACATATTCTTTATCTACCTGCTCGTATCCGCAGTGATCAAAGACAAAAAGTATGGTCTGCTATCCTTGCTATTTGCATCCGTACCTTTCATGAGCGATTGCCTGAACAACTTCACCTCTTCAGGTACCCTGTTTTTCCTGATCCCTCTCATCCTGTATATCCTGTACCGGCACATCTCCAGGTTCAGCTTTGCCACCGGCCTGCTGTCCTTGATTCTAGTGCTGGCTGTCCCGTTCATGCACCCGGAGTTCGCTTTTCTGCTGATCCTGATCGCCCTGGTGCTGGTAGTAACGCTACACTTCCACCGATCCGGGGAAACGCACGTGAGCGCTCCCGGTGAATCCCTGCTGGCGATCATCAGCTTCATTTCCATTGTATTTCTCTCCTGGATCCTCAATTTCCGGCAGTTCAGCATCTACATCATGATCTTTTATGGCATCATCTTAAAATTCTTCACGGGCAGTTCAGCAGTGACGGGGGCGTCACCGGTAACGGCGTATTCCTCGATGCTATCCAAATCTCAGATCGTGATCGTCGATTTGATCAGGCTCTTTTTCACTTTGTACGGGCCTGTGTTGATCTTCATCCTGCTCGGGCTGTTTTTCTTCCTCATGCTGTCCTATCATTTTTATAAGACGAAGAAGTACGACATATACATCATCTCTTTTATGTCGCTGTATGCACTCATGTCAATTTTTACCATCGTATTGATCGTGATGCCCCTCATCATCACCTACAACAGAATGTTAAAATACGTTTTACTTTTATCCGTCATCCTGATCAGCATCGGATTTGTTTACGCCATCAAAAAGCGAGAAGCCAGGAAAAACGTGTTTTTTTCCGCGATAGTGGTCATCTTAAGCATCTCTATGCTTCTCAGTATGTTTAACCTCTACCCGTCTCCGATCATCTACAGCTATAACTATCAGGTGACTCACATGGAACTGGCCGGCGCCGGGTGGTTTTTAGACCACGGAAACAAGAACGTCCTGCCCGTTTACGTGTTTTACACCTTCGGCAGGTTCGCGAACGAGATCCAGGGCTGTGAACAATCCAAGTACAGTAACTATAATTACTCGATCATCTCGATCAATAGTCTGCCACCGGATCACTTTAACTATCACAACAAGCCGTATCTCGGCGATACATACCCGAATGACCGGTATATTTTCATCAATCAGCTGACTCGGGCGTTTTACCTGGAGCTATGGCCTACTATCAATCGTTTTAACGCCGGCGATTTTTACCGGCTGGACCATGATACCAGCGTATCCAGCGTATACACGAACGGCGAGCTGGACATCTACCGTATCTAAGGGCCTGACACTGACAGTCCTCGGCTTTTTCAAACCTTGCGCCTCCCGACACCATGATACTGTGTTCAATTGCCTGCTATAGGAACTTGTTTCTTCCATGTTGCCCGTCAGAAGTCTACTGCCTGACTGCTGGTAGCATTGCCGTATTATGTGCTGGCTTTAAAGTTAAAACGGATATTATTCCACAGCAAGATTTAAATATTACAATTTTTTATTATATTTATAATTATATTTATAAATATATGTACAGGGGCGTCAGATGGTAAAAAAGGGTTTGAAAGTAAACATTACTTCATTTCCAAAGATGTCCCAGACTCCATCTCATTTTATTTACCTGCCCGGGAGCATACGATGAAATACCTGCATAAGCTGTGCGTTTTACTATCGTTGGCATTTTTACTGCTGGCCATCGTTGTGATGATGCTTAACCCGACGGCCTCGGGCTATGAGCTTTCGCTGTATGCGGCTTATCCGGTTTACTTTTTCGTTTTGCTGATTCTGGCTTATGTCATCAGTACACTATCCGTTTTGTACTGTGTGTTCTACGGTAAAGTGAACAAACTGACTTCGGTCAACGTATTTGTGATCATGGCCATTAATTTCATACTGCTTTTCCAGCCGTACATCCGGGGCTATGCCCTGTTCCAGCGGGAAGACGCCATGACCCACCTCGGGTACGTCAAAGACATCCTCCTCACCAGCCACACCGGCAGTAACAATTTCTATCCCTTCATCCACCTTGAGACCGTCAGTTTACAGTTACTATCTAACCTGGATATCATGTTCCTCCGGGAATTCCTGCCATTCTTATTTTTTTTATTATACGTCTTTTTCATATACCTGATTGTATCCTCAATGATCCGAGACGCCAAATTTGGCTTATTATCCTTGCTGTTCGCTTCGGTACCGTTCATGAGTGACTGCCTGATCAACTTTACCTCGTCGGGTACCCTGTTTTTCCTGATCCCGTTCATCCTGTACGTACTGTACAAATACCTCGGTAAGTTCAGCATCGCCATGTGCCTACTATTACTCGTTCTGGTACTGGCGGTTCCATTCATGCACCCGGAATTTTCTTTTGTGCTAATACTGGTGTCTCTGGTAATCACGACAATCAGGCACCTTTTCAAATCTCAAACAACAACCGCTACCACCATTGGCGGGTCACTACCGGCGATCGCGAGCATCATCTTCATGCTATTTCTCACGTGGTTTATCAATTTCCGGCAGTTCAATACCTATGTTTTGCTGATCATCAGTTTCATACTGGTGCGTCTCGGGGGACCATCGGTGGGAGGATTATCCTCGGGAGAAGTGATATCGCCAATCGCGACCTATTCCTTGCTAGTGTCAAAATCCCAGATCGCATTTATCGACTCACTGCGGATCATTTTAACCATTTATGGGCCTATGATGGTCTATGCGCTGCTGGGGCTGTTGTCCCTGATCGCCTTATCGTATTACTTCTATAAAACGAAGAAATATGACCCACACGTACTTTCATTTATGTCGTTGTTCGGGGTCCTGTCGGTTTTTACCGCCATACTAATTGTGATGCCAGTGCTAGTCACCTACAACCGGATTCTCAAGTACGTTTTGATGTTTGCCGTCATCCTGACCGGAGTCGGATTTTTCTACCTGGCTAACAAACCAAACGCAAAAAAGACCCTGGTCGTCTCATTCATCGCGATCATATTAAGCCTATTGATGCTCGTCAGCATGTTTAACCTGTATCCGTCCCCGATCCTCTACAGCTATAATTACCAGGTGAGTCACATGGAACTGGCCGGTGCCGGGTGGTTCTTAAGCCATGGTAATACCAATATTCCGCCGGTTTACCTGTTCTACACTTTCGGCCGGTTTGCGAATGAGATCCAGGGCTGTGAACAATCCCAGCTCAAAAATTATATGTATTCGACGTCCTCGCTGAACCGGTTGCCACCCGATCATTTTAACTATCACAAAAAGCCATATCTCCGCGATACGTACCACAATGAACGGTACCTTTTCCTCAATAAGCTGACACGGCAGTATTACCTTCAGCTATGGCCTAACATCAACCGTTATAACGCCGGCGATTTTTACATGATCGAACGCGATGTCAGTCTTTCGAGCATATGCACCAACGGTGAGCTGGACATCTATTATCTAAGCGGACAATATTGACGTCCTCCGCCCGGCCGCGGACCTTTGTGACCGTGCATCAACGATGCAAATGCCTGTTTACGATGATCACCCATCTTTTCAGGTGCATGACTGGCAGCGGTATGTCCTGGCCCGGAAAGTACTCGTCTCTCATGACAAACTCCGGGGGAAGGGCGAGAAACTTGAAAATTCTGCATCGCTCGAAAAACGTGGCGCCTTCCGGCCATTTTACACTCGCAAAGCTGGTGATGTCGTTTCTTCTCATCTTGACCCCGTCGAACAACCCGAGCACTTTTTTCTCAACCTCGTGATCAGGGACGTAAAGGTCTTGCGGTATACTTACTCCTGTCCACAGCTCGGCCATTCGCAGCGCCGGCCGCAGCATCGGGCCCACCCGTGACTCCGCAGCTCTGCTGCGGAACGTTTCCCAGCCACCGGTGGCTGTGAGATGCCGGCATAAGAAAGCGGTATCGTTGATCCACGATAGTCTGACGTTGTCAAAGTGATTGGCGATCATATGAACCGCCTGGTAGATCATGGCATCAGCCTGGTCCATGACCCGGATACCCCTTTTCCCTGCCATCGCCGGGACCGATCGGTGAAACAAGCTGTCGATATCGAAATTTTCATTTAAAGCGGGAAACGCTGTCGGACTCCAGTGAACCTCTACTGGAACAATGCCTGTACGGCCATCCTTTGGGGTGAATACCTCTTCGCAAAAGTACCTTTCCGAGACATCGAAATAGGGGTAGTTACAGGTATAACCGGCCTTTTCCATAGCTCGTCTCGCGTGTCTGACGTCCACCGGCCTGACCATGATGTCGATATCGCTACCCGGCCGGAGAAACGGGTCGGGGTATATCGTCCGGGAAAGGGCTGCGCCTTTGAGCACGAGGAACTCGACGCCCTCTTCCGCGAAGGCATCTGCTATCCCGGTAAGCTGTTTATCCACGATCAGGGAGCTTTGTAAGGAATTAAAATATGCGCTTTCGAAGACATTGGTAATCCGGTCAGGGGGTCTCAAGCGAACCGGACACGCCATGATCCGCCAGTACAGGAACGGCTTGAACCAGTGGCACTGAAGGCTTGACAGAAGCCGGTCCTGCTGGTCCCGTGTGCTCTCGGGAAAAGGTACTTGCTCGCCCCTCGTTAACCCTATCACATAGGCCAGGAGCGGGTCTTCCAGATTCATCAGCTCCCTTCCCCCGCCGTAAGTACAGCATAGCGGGTACTGGCTATGAATCGATCTGATCTCTTTCAACAGTGTGAATGACGTGCTCTGGCTGTCAGTCATGTCCGCTGCCATGTGATCACCTTTGAAATGCATTTCCGTGACAGAATCCAGGCAGTCCTCAATAAGCGTACCATATAGACTAGGTTTCCATCCTGCCAATCTTCTAGTGCATTAAAACAGGGGCGAGCTTCTTGTCCGGAAGCCGTCCTCCGGCTGTTAAAAATTGTCTCAGGCAGCTGTCCGGGCTGGGGCTTTCGTCCGTTCCCATGAATGTGTACGCAGTGGCAGGACAGCCGCCCCTGCAGTAGGGGATGTACGCGCAGCCACGACAAAATTCAAAGCTGTCCAGCGGTATCTGGTGTCGTTCCCTCAACCTTTTCAACTCAGGATGGTGATGCCAGATCTCCGTCAGGCTGTCCCGGTTGATGCGGCCCAGTTCGACGTGGCTGATCTGGTTGCAGGGGACGATGACCCCGTCAGCGCGAACGGCGAGCTTTGTCATGGACCCGTTACAGGAGTTCAGGAAACCACAGCCGGGTAGCCGAGGTTTTCCCTGACTTCTGGCAGCTTCCATCTCTGTCCAGTGCCTCGCCTCGGCGAGGGGTCCGGCATTGGCGCTGATGCGGTTCGAGTACTTCACGTTGAGGCGGACCAGGTTTTCCATGGCGCGGATTCGATCGTCTACTCCCAGCTGGACGATCTCCGCATTCTTTCGGCATAGTCCCATGTGATTCGCCGAGTTTGTGGAGAAGCCCGGGAGTTTCAGGTCTTCCAGCAGGAGCCTGGCAATGTTATCGAGGTCTGCGACGTTATTCTTGTGGATGGTGACCCTGACCGTCGTGTGGATGCCGTGGTCGATCAGTCGCCGGGCACCTTCGACGGCCTTGATAAAGTTACCTTCGCCCCGGCACGAGTCGTGCACCTCCGGGCTTGCGCCATCGATGGACACCTGGACACTGTTGCATCTTCCCGTCCCGGCGATGTATGAGGCCATCCTGTCAGTGATGAGAGTTCCGTTGGTCAGGATCGAGTATCTCAGCCTGTTTGCCACCACCGCTTCGACGAGCTCTTTCAAATCGCTACGCAGGAAGGGCTCGCCGCCGGCCAGGCAAACGTCCATTACAGCATCGCGGTTCAGTTCTTCGAAGAACTGGATCCACTCGGACCTGGGCAGGTCCGCGTCGACCTCTCCGGCACTGGAAAAATGGTAGCAGTAGAGACACCGCAGGTTACACCGGTTGGTGATCTCCAGGTCCAGGGTCTTAGGTGTTCTCATCAGCCTCATGGGATCAGGCGCCCTGCGCGGTCTGTGAGCTGATCAGCCCTCGCTTTGCCAGGTCGGCGATGAATTCTTTCAGGTGTTCGCATGCTTCGCCGGGCACGTTATTGACGCTGGTCTGCAGATCTTTCAGGATGTCATCAACCGTATGCTGCCCGTCGAACTGTTTCCATATCTTGACACCTACGGGGTTGAGGCAATACACCTCTACGGAGTCCGGGTTGTATAATAATGCATAATCGTCGAATTCTTCTCTCAGGACCACTGACGGGTTGGCTACTGGCTTGTCTGTCATGTTAAAAACCTATCCTTTCTTGGGATTTTAAACCTGTATATATAATTATATAATTAGAATTATATTTAGGCTTTTCGGCATAAGCGGTGATAGCTTCAAGGGCTCTGCCGGCGAAACCTAAACCTATTTATAAAAAATATTATTAAATATATAGTGTAATGGTTTTTAATAAAATCGTCCAGGATATCGCCGCATATATCCTTTACCTACGAGACGTGTTAAGAAAACCACAGGATACCGTACCTCGGGTGAAAATCACCGAAAATTTCTTTTTTTTCATCCGGTTCGTGAAGCCGGTGTTCAAGCTTTACCTGCTCTGCATCGTCCTTACTATCGTTCTCTCCCTGCTGCGCTCGGTACTGCCGCTCAGCGGTAAGCTCTTCATCGATTTCGTTGTCACGAAAGAGGGTTATCGGAATGCTGAACAGCTCCTGGGTCCGCTGTACCCCGGAATCGTCACGCCCGAGCTTCTCAGCCTTATCGGCTCATTGTACTTCATCGTCGCTGCGATGTTCGTCCTAGGCGTCGCTGTCAGCCTGCTCGGGATCGTCCTGCAGTACACGATGCAAAGGGCCGGTCAGGAACTGACCTTAGGTATCCAGACGGCACTGTTCAACCGTGTTCTCCGGTTTCCCATGTCCTACCTGAAAACCAGGCAGACGGGCTATCTGATGTCGAGGGTGTCTGGCGACGTAAGCGCCATCCAGAACCTGATGAACCTGTTTGTGAACCTTGCCTTTTCAAGCATATTCTCAGCCCTTTTCTGCATGTTCTTCATCTTTTCCCTCAACGCGAAGCTATCTCTCATCCTGTCGCTCATCATCCCTGCCAACGTCCTCATCAACAGCTTCTTTTCTAAAAGACTCCGATCTGTCAGCCGAAATGATCGGGAAAACACCGCCCAGATCTCCCGGGATCTGCAGGAAATACTGTCAGGGGTCGAGCTGGTGAAAACGTCCGCTACCGAAGAAAAGGAGACGAAGAAAGTCACAGACAAGATCCGGACCAGCAACGCCATCAAACTGAATAGTATGCTGCTCTCGGCTTTTTCCTCGTTCTTCATCGGGGGCACCCAGTCCATGCTTACCATGCTGATCATGCTGATCGGGGCTGCGGAAATCTCCAGCGGGACGATGACCATCGGCGACTATTTTGCCTTCACCGCCTACGCACTCATCATCACAGGCTCGCTAAACAGCCTGCTGAACCTCCAGCTCAGCCTTCAGCCGACGCTGGTATCGTTAGAACGACTGCAGGAGATGTTCGGCATCCAGCCCGAGACCGAATGTATCAACGGTGACAAACCTCCTGCAGTGTCCGGCAGAGTAGAGGGACATATCCGGTTTGAGGACGTGACCTTCTCATATACCCTGGATAAGCAGACCCTGGATCATATCAGCTTTGATGTCTCCCGCGGGGAGATCATCGCGCTGGTCGGCCGAAGCGGCTCGGGCAAAACGACGCTGGCGAACCTGCTCCTCAAGCTGTATACGCCCGACTCCGGTGCCATCTACCTCGACGGGCAGGATATAGGCGATCTCGATACGACCGTCTGGAGGAACATGGTCAGCGTCGTATCCCAGGATATTTTCCTGTTCAACGATACCATCGAGAACAACATCAAGTACGGCAATCTGCAGGCATCCCATGAACAGGTGGTCGAGGCGGCGAGAAATGCCCATATCCACGAGCATATCATGAGCCTCCCCGACCAGTACGATACGGTGATCGGCGAAAAAGGCTCTATGCTGTCGGTCGGCCAGCGACAGCGCATCTCTATCGCCAGGGCCTTCCTGAAAGACGTCCCGATCCTGGTGCTCGACGAGCCGACCTCGTCTCTGGATACGGTGACCGAAGCCATGCTACGGGATTCGCTGAAGACGCTGGCCGAAAACCGGACAGTGATCATCATCTCCCACCGGATGTTCGTCTGCGATATGGCGACCCGCATACTGGTGCTCAGCAACGGAACCATCGCCGAAGCCGGCACCCACGAGGAACTCCTGAGAACCGGTCGCCTGTACCCGGAGATCTATACCGGTAGCAAGCGAAAAGCTGTTGTCGTCGAAGCTGTCATGCCCAGGCACTGATCACTAAAAGTTTTTGGAATACAGCAGTATAAACTCGATGATGAAAATTGCTTTTCAAGTTGAGGGGATGAAAAGCATGTCCCTTACAAACAGCCTTTTATTGTTCGGCATATGCCCGCCAGGTCAGAACAGATAAAACGCCAAGCCCGCCAAGAAGCCAAGAACGAAGCCAAGAACGTCAATGACTTTTTTCATAATGACAACAATCAGAAATCATCTATCTTGGCGTCTAGGAAAAGCCGGAGGTTTGGGAGTGCCCGGGAGGTCTCAGAGTGGTCTGGGAGGTAAAGGAGTTCTGGGAGGAACTTTAAAAATGGGAGGTCAGAGAGGTCGGGAGGTCAGAGAGGAATATTATTAATAAGGCCTCTCTGACCTCCCGACCTCTCTGACCTCTCACTTTAAACGTTCTCCCGGACCTCCCTGCACTCCCCGACCTCGATCCTCCAGACCTCCGGGCACTCACTGACCTCAAGGCTTTTCACACGCATTACATGAAAAACCACTTTTCATCACCGAGTGCTTGGCACCCTGGCGAGCTTGGCGGTATTTCAACCAACACAGGGCTAACCATTAATTTTTCATAGCCTCTACTTCAGATTCAGCATATCAAAACATGTTACCAAAATACCGGTAACTCAGGTTTTAAGCCTTCGTCAGAACATCAGTTTGCCCACGGGCGGATAATACCTGCTCCATGGCATCCCAAAATCGCCCGGACCGGGTGGCTTTAAGGGCATATGCCGGTGTAGTAATAGCGATCTGGCAAGCGTTGTCCATCATGATGGCCCGGAACTTCATCACTTGCGCTGCATCCATGTTCATCTCGTACTTCCTGAAGGCATCAACGCTTGAAATGTAGAGCGATATCGCCGCCATGCTCTGCGGGTATGGGGCGCAGGCATCGATATCTGCCTGCTCCAGGAAAAAGATCGCCGCGAGGCGCACATGCTGCTGGACTTGCCACGAGCGATCTGACGGCTCCCACATGTGGGCGCTCCAGGTTGGGAAAGGGTGGACTCTATAGTCGTTTTTCCCAGTTTTCACAATCAGTGCTTCATCGTCACTCAGGCAATGCCATGGCGGGGGAATTCGTCGGCAGCAGGTAGACTTCCCTGTGCCCCCTTTCGCGGCGATCAGCATGCCTTCGCCTTCACTCTCCACCAGCGCCGCATGGACAGGCAGACCAGAGGCAGCGATCTCGCCCGTGATGACCGGGTATAGCGCTTGCTGGGCCTGCAAAACGTCCATAATCCGATCGCGACGGCTGAGAGTGGACGCGATAGCGAATGGGACACCGGGCTGGCTCCAGAACTTCAGGATCTGGTGGTTGTTCTTGATCCACCCCTCTCTCGGAAGCCTTATCAGGCCTGAGAGTTTCTGCGCTTTTTTCAGCACATCCGCGAACAGTGGTTCTCTGTCCCCGGAAACGAGGGCGATCGTTTCGCAGGGGTTCTGAGATGCGGCGTCCAGCTCCGCGAGCCCGGCCAGATATTCACACAGCCATTCGGAGTTGCTATCGGCTTTGAAACGCCATTCCCGGCCATTGGCCAGCTTCAAACCGTATCCTGATTGTGAAATCTTCTCACCGTCCGGGATATGTAGTGATATTAATAGGAGACTGTATAACATTGAAGCTCACCGGGATCAATTTTACCTATAGCCTCCATCTTTCTCGCTGCACGTCATTCAGAGCGGTATCAGGGTATTGCTACGACGGTGCCGGTAGTGCAGCTGCCGACCGCGCTGGAGCCGACCTCACAATCTCCTGCCGAGGCGGATGCCCCTTGGGTACATGCTCCTCCAGCGCTGGAACCGCCGGTACAGCTTCCCGGGTTGTTACTCCCGCCGCCCGTGCAATTATCTGTTGCGCTGGCGCCCGGGACGCAAACGGCTCCGAACGATTTCGCATTGATGTCTATCAGTGAAGGTTTTTCGTATTCGATATCAGTCATAGGTACACGTCCTTTCTCTCGTCTGATTTTCACAGCTTGTCCTGCTTTTTCCGCATGGGTCGCCTGAAAAACAGTCTCTGACCGGGATATCGCTACACAAGTACTTATATTTTAATAAATAAATATATAAAAAAATTAAATTTTAAAAAAATTGTAACGGTACTGAGTACGCGACGGGTGACAAACCGGCCTAACCGGAGTTCATCACCGAGTGCCTGGCGCCGGAATTGCCGGGGCGGCCTTTGCTTTGGCCATGAGCCTGGTTTCCGGGAATAAACCTTGTTTATGGGCTTCTTCGCAGTACCAGAATGGCGCCCACAGGCTCCGGCTCTTGGCGTAGTTGTGGGCGATACAGCTGCCCTTGCAGAGGGTTTTCATGCTGCAATCGCTGCAGACACCGCCCAGGCGTTCGGGTATGCCATCCCGCAGCTCATTCAGGATCGAATTATGTTGCCAGACGTCCGACAGCCGGTCCTTCACTGCGTTGCCGAAGACCAGTTCGGGCACGGTTTCGCCCATACCGCACATGGCGTAGGAACAGTCGGCAAGGACGCCGATGATGCCTAATATGCCACAAACGCCACAGCCGGTGCCGCTGGGGCCGTACATCTTTTTCAGGCTGCGGAACGCTGCCGGGTGGTCGAAGTAGATCTTCAGCTTCGTCCGGGGCGCCAGATCGTTCTCAACCCAGCGACCTAGTTTAACCAGTTCCTCCATCGTCAGGATTTCCCCCGAATCTACGAGGTTCCTGCCCCGGGCGTGCGGCTGCAGCACGTTGAACTTGACCGAACTCGCGCCCAGGTCGACTGCCAGCTTGACCAGCGCATCTATCTGTCCGACGTTCTTTCTCGTGAGGGTCATGATGATCTGGGGGCTGAAGCCGGCGGCTACCAGGTTCTTGATCCCCTGGACGGCCTCCCCAAAGCAGCCGTCCACACGACGCATCCACTCGTGCGTGGGGGCATCGGCCCCATCCAGGCTGACTGATATGAACGCATTTTTGCAGGCGGCCATCTGCCGGGCCAGGCCCGGGGTACAGAGCACACCGTTGGTCTCTACTATCAACCGCAGGTCTGCTGCCCGGATATGGTCAAGTATCTCGCTGATCTGCGGGTGCAGAAGCGGCTCGCCGCCGGTCAGCTTTACGCTGTTGAGGCCCAGCGGACGGGCTTCCGCGATGATAGAATCGAACACGGGCAGGGGCAGAGTTGCGCCTGTGGTTCCTGTGGGCTCATACGCTGGCGCAATATAGCAGTGCCGGCAGCGGAGATTACAGCCTTCCGTGAGGTAAAAGTAGATGGTATTCAGCTTTCGTGTGCCGTTCTGCGGCTCTTGGACGGATGGTGCTGCCAGTTCGGGCGTATTCGTCGCGTCCATCAGATCAGGCACCCTGCGACTTGTCCACAATGATCAGATCCGTATTCTACCCGGCTGCCGATGAATTCCAGCCGGTGGTCGCCTGCACCGGCGAGCATATCTTCACATAATAAGGGGCTGACAATGAGCTTCTTAAACATTACAGTTCACCTATCCCGTTCGGTTATTTACCAGGAATCGATATAATTATATTAATTTTATTTATATATTTAGCCTTTTCGGTTTAACCGACGGAGTACTCGAGGGTTGCCCGTTAAGCTCCGGGCCATAAAGCGTTGCATCCGGGAGATTCAGCTCTCGATCGATAGCCTCCCAAAACCGTCCGGTCAAGGTAGCCTTAAGGACATATGCCGGGATCGTGCGTGCGATCCTGCAGGAGTTGTCCAGTATACGGGCACTGAACTCAGCCACCTGGGCCGTAGACATGAATACCTTGTATTTTTCGAAGGCTTCGATGCCTGAAATGTACAGCGACACCGCCGCCATCCCCTGCGGATACGGGATGACTTCATCGGTATCTGCCTTCTCAAGGAAAAAGATCGCCGCGATGCGCACGTGTCGCTCGGCTTGCCACGAGCGTTCGGACGGTCCCCACATATGTTCACTCCATGTCGGGAATGGGTGGGCCCGGTAGGTATCATTCCCGGTGTTCACCACCAGTGCTTCATCGTCACATAACACACGCCATGGCAGGGGTATGCGCCTGCAACAGGTCGACTTTCCCGTGCCCCCTTTCGCCGCGATCAGCACGCCAGCGCCCTCGCGCTCAACCAGCGCCCCGTGGACCGACATGCCGCCGGTGGCTATCTCGCCGGCGACCACCGGATATAGTGTCTGCCGGACCTGCGTTACGTCCGTCTTTCGATCACGACGATCGCTGGTGGCCCCGATGGCGAATGGGGTGCCCGGCCGGTTCCAGAATTTTAGGAACCGGTGATTGTTCGAAACCCACCCGTCTTCCGGAAGTGTGATGGCCCCCGGCAGCTTGCGCGCTTTATCCAGCACATCTGCTAACGGTTGTTCGATACCTCCTGAAACGAGGGCGACTGTTTCACAGGGGCCAGGCGAGGCGGTATTCAGCCCCGCGAGCCGGACCAGTTCTTCACACAGCCATTCAGAGTTGCGATCGGCAATGAAACGCCAGGCTCTGCCATTAGCCAGCTTCAAGGAATATCCAGGATGTAAAATCCACTCACCGTCCGGAATGGGCGTCAACCAGAAAGATCAACATATAATCTGAGGATGGCAATGATCTATGCCATCCATCAGTCACTTGTTTTATCACCGTATCTTATTCAGCGATCTATCCTGGCGAGAGGTTTACAAAACAGTGCCGCCGTCTGTACACGTATTAGCACTGGTGCCGTCTATGCATCCGCCGCTCAGTGCGTTGGTACCAGCCCGACACTCCTGGTCATTTACGCCAGAACCGACGGCACATACGCCTGTTGTGGCATTAGTGCCCGCCACGCAGTTATTTGTCGCGGTGCCGCCCGCTGTACACGATGCATCTTCTGCGGTGCCTCCTGCAATACAAGGAGCTCCGTACGATTTCGCTTTGATGTCGATCAGCGAAGGCTTTTCATATTCTATATTACTCATTGATACACATCCTGTCTCTTTACAGTTTCCCGGCATAGTCTGGCTTTATATGGGGGAGGTTCCCCGGGAAAACGATCGGTGATTTAGATGTCTCGCCACGACTACTTAAAATTATATAAATTAAATAATAATTTTTTAATATATTATTGAAGAATAAACGGTTTGACAAGCCCGGATAGATGCAAATCACCGCTATCCCATGTCACTGGGTTTGGTGTTTTTGTGATACACACCATAAACCCAGACAAGGGCTAGACACCCCTTTGCACTAACCAATCTCAAGTATATCAGGCATATGGATATCAAAGCGGGTCAGGATTTACTCTCCTGTACAGCTTACCTAAAAACTGGTGCACTCCCTTCTTCAAAATCGTATCATACTCCAGCGAATGTCCCGTCATACGGGCCATGATCTCTTCGTCCCCGATCTTTCTGTTTGACTGGATCCGCCGGCGCCTGCCGAGGGTGTCTCTGAGGTTGAGGAGGTTCCACCCGACGCCTCTGGCGTAGGCGACGAGGTAGCCGGGATCCGCCTTGGCGGTCGAAGTCACGATCGAGGTTAGAAAGCCCAGCGTAGCCGCTATACTGACCATGGCCACACAATTCGCCAGAGAATAGTTTTTCAGTAGTACCCGCAGCCTGTTTCTGTATACCCAGTAGGCAGTCCCGGGGGTAAACCGGCCCGATGTTTTCCCCTCTTTGTGATAGCAGACCGAGCCGGGGCAATAGGTCACCTTGTAACCGAGCAGTCTCGTCTCCCACGATAGATCGACATCCTCGTGGTATGCGAAGAGCCGCTCGTCGAAAAGTTCGCCGCCGAGGTCTTCGTATAGCTTTCTCCTGACCAGCAGGCACGCCCCGCTGGCGTAAAAGAAGCCTGCATCCGTCAGCCCGTCATACTGTCCCTGGTCTGACTCCAGCCTGCCCCGGAGCGCAGCCCAACCGAAGTGGTCGCAGATGTTGCCGGTCGTATTGATCGTGCCGTCGTCGTAGTACAACAGTTTTGACTGGACAAGCCCCACGCTGCTGTCTTTTTCCGCGAGCGCTACGGGCTCGTTTAAAAAATTACGGTCTACGACCGTGTCGTTGTTTAAAATCAGGAAGTAGTCTGCATTTCGATTCGCGGCTTCTCTTAGCCCCCGGTTGTTTCCTCCGGCATAGCCGAGATTCTTCTCGTTATTGACCACGATGACTCCCGGGTAGTGCTCCGCCACGTAGTCGACAGTCCCGTCCGTGGACCCGTTGTCTACCAGGACGATCTCGTAACCCGGGTATGACAGGCTCGCGAGAGACTCGATGCACTCGACGGTATCGTTTTTACGGTTCCAGTTCAAGACGATGATACACACTTTTGGCACTGTCATCATACCAGCCATCCGGGCACGGCTCCTATCCCGCCTAGGTACGGGCAGCCGCATCGAGCGACGCGTAGCATTTAACCATTTCTTCAGCGATGTTCTCCCACGAAAATTTCATCACCGCATCTCTCGTGCAAATCTGGCCATGGTCGTTCATTACCCTGGAGATGATCTCCGGGTAGCGCCCCGGTTCGTCTTCAAAAAACATTCCGCCGCCCTGGATAAACGCGCTGGTCAGGCCATCAAACCTGGTCGTGATGACCGGCAAGTTGCAGGACATGGCTTCAAGTACGGAGAGGGGCATGAAAATACTGTTGGTTTTCTCCACGGGGAAGACGTAGCAGTCAGACAGTGCGTAAATCTCGTTTATGTTCGGGTGGTAGCCCTTTAGGATTTTACAGCCTTTACTGGTTAGCGACTGGCACAGGGCTTCGTCTACTCCCATGTAGGTACTCCCGACGATGAGCACCTGGGACTTTTCGGACGTGAACTTCTCAAAGGCCTGGATATTTCTTACTTTAGACAGGTGTCCCACGTGTAGTAGTACGAATTTATCTTCATCGATGCCCATTTTTTTTCTCAGCGCCATTTTCTCTCCATGGCTGACTGGAGAAAACTTCCTTGTGTTAACCCCGTTAAATAAGAACCGTGTCCTGTAGCCTATGGACTCAAAAAATTTCTTAATGCCCGTATCTTGAACAAGAATCAAATCCGGCTTTAAGATTCCCGACATTTTTCGGAAAATCCTGCTTGTCGACAGTAGCCTGGATGAGTCAGGATGTAATGCGGATACGACCTTTTTCGCCCTCCTCCACCGCAGCCCGATGATCTTCAACAGTATCAGGCTTGCCAGCGTAGGCCCTGTGAAATAATGGATCACATCCGGCCTGAACGATGCCAGGCACCTGATATTTTCAACGCTGTACAGCTTTTTTATGTTGAATCTGGCTACCGTATTGGTTTTCGATAGCTCCGAAGCGCTGTAGTGGGCGATGTTTTTCAGGCCTTCGTCCATTGCCGGGGAAAAATCTCCGATCAGGAGTAGTTTCATCTGCACACGTCCTCATAGATATTCTCAACTTTTTTCGCTATCTTATCCCACGAGTACTTCTCTTCCGCTTTCTTTCTTCCATCGACCCCGAATTCACGGGACACATTTTTATTTTCGATCAGGTACTGAATTTTTGCTGCCAGCGAATCGACGTCTTTCGGCTGAACTAAAAAGCCGTTGCGCCCTTCGTTTACCACCGTCCTGATCCCCGGCAGGTTACTCGCAATTACCGGTTTTCCGGTGGCCATCGCTTCGACCAGCACCATTCCGAACGCTTCGCCCATGGTAAAAGACGGCAGAACCACCAGGTCTGCGGCCGAATAATACCCGGGAAGCTCCTGATCAGGGACCTTTCCCGCAAAAATGACTCTGTCGGACACGTTTTCCCTTTCCGCCACCGATTTGTAGCGATCTTTCAGGTCCCCGTCGCCTACGATGATCAGTACCAGGTTTTCATCATGGATCTTCGCCACTGACTCTATCAGGTACTCGACACCTTTGAAATAGTGGGGCTTATCCAGGCCGCCCACGAACAGTACGACCTTTTTATCCGTGATCCCATATTTCCTCTTCAACATCACGTGCTCCACACCCGGGTTAAACCGGCCGACGTCTACTCCGTTAGGGGTTTCTGCCACCTTGCCGCCTCCGTTCACATACTTCCTGATGAACGACTGGCTGGCATAGTCATACGATGTCACGCAGATTTTATCCGCACCCCTGAAAATCAGCTGCATCATGGAATACCGGTGGATCTTAAAAAACAGGCCAAGCAACCCATCAGCTACCGTATCGTTATGGTACGTTACGACGAGCTTAATTCTCCTCAGCTTCGCCACCAGGTATACCAGCTCGGCACCGAAAAAGAACGGATAGTGCAGATGTATTACGTCACAGTCATTCAGCTTTAGCAAATCGAGCAGCAGGGGAGCATTGCCAACTTTGATGAGGCTTTTCAGCTTTTTTACCCTGATCTCCGGGGGATACGGGTACGCTTCTCCGCGGCTATCTGATGTGTAGACGGTCACATCGTGGCCCAGCTTTGCGAGTTCTACGGAATAATGAAAGCAAACGTTTCCAGTTCCGCCCATGTATGGCGGAAAGGTCGCTGTCACCTGTGCTACTCTCATAATTATATATAAATTATATTATAATATATTAATACATATACCTTAATATAATTATTTTTTGTCCGCAATGCCCTTTATGAGGAAGGGATCAGTGGGATCATCGCGGGTAGGGGATTCCGAGGGCCACCAGCACCTGCACTACAATATATATAATAAAAACAAAATATTATTATACTGTGCTTGCGTCAGCAAGCAACTGCGGTGAACCATGGCCAGCGCATCCACTTCCCGGCAAGGATCAAACTCTAACAAACAAAGGATCCTAGAACTAGACATTCTGCGAACGGTTGCCATCCTGAGCCTTATCACGTACCACATACCGCTCTTTACTCACTCCGATTTTCTGACCCAGAGCCACTACGTATTCGCATTCTACCTGATCGGAGTCGCCGGGCTGGCGCTGTTCTTCTTCCTCTCCGGCTACACGCTTTACCTCCACAACCGGATTAAAACCGTAGCCGATGCCGGGAAATTCTTCAGGAAACGGCTGGTGAGGATATATCCCCTGTACTGGCTGGTGCTCGCAGGCATCATGCTCACCTATCGGCTGACACCGGCAGAGATCCTCATCTACGTCGCAGGCCTCCAGGCTCTCTTTTACCCGGCCGTCATCCAGGTCCTGAACGTGCACTTCATCACCGCGATCCTGATCTGCTATCTCATCTACCCGCTCGCCTCGGCCTTTTCCGGAAGCGACCGCAAGCTGCTCGGCGTATCGCTGGTCCTCTTCATCGCCCTGCTGGCCTTGAAAAGCGTGCTCGGATTCACGGACGACATGGTCATCGTCTACCTCGGCCTCTTCATCGCGGGGATCTTCGCCAGCAAACACGATCTGTACCAGAGGCTGAAAAGCACGAACAAAGGGCGTTTCCTCGCGCTCTCCTCCGCCGCACTGATCGTTATGATACCCCTGTTCGCGCTGACCTGGCACAACACGTCTCTTTTCCTCCCCAACGTGGTGCTACTGGACATCCTGGCGATGCTGATGGTACTGGTGCTCTTCACGCTGGCCGTGCTGTACGTCCGGCGGTTCGGCTCCGCCCTGCATACCTTCTTCTCGGTCGTCGGCTATTCCACCTACGCTATTTTTCTCATCAACATGCCTGTCTTCAACCTGTTAAGCCGGGTACTGTACAACGGGTTCCACATCTCCGGGCCAGGAATGGTCGCCATCCTTACCCTGACCGTCCCCTTCCTCATCATCGTAGGCTACGTCTTACAGTACGCGGAAAACAAAGTCGTGACCAAAGCGCTGGACACGATAGGCTGGCTGAAGCCGGAAAGGTCACATGCGTGACCGAAGCGGCCCATTGCCAGAATCGTTGTAAAAATGCCCCATCCGGAGCCGTGAGCGAATAAAAACATTGCGTATCCCCGTGCTTGGTGTTTTATCTGTTCTATCGTGGTGTTAGGCCTTGTCTGGGTTTATGGTGTGTATCACAAAAACACGAAAAACTTTTTTTAGAGGGACACAAAAACTCTAAGGCTCTAGGTATCACGGCTAAATCACTAATCGGACAAAAGCAGGATTTAAATCACGAAAAGCACTAACTGCACGGCTATTAAAACACGAACAAGTTCCGCTAAGTGACACGAATGACACCAAACCAAAACACGGGTAGTGATAGCATCTGCTATCATTCGACTGACACTGAACTTTTAATTGGTGACAGAGTATTATCCAGATAATGACCTTTTCTATGCGGGTATCCCTGAAGAATTGACTGGCAGCGGTTAATAAACATGTAAGTAAGGGCTACCGTGCTTTAATTTGGTGCTGTTAGTGTCACTTCGGGGAACTTGTTCGTGTTTTAATAACCGTGTGCTTCGTGACCCTTGTGTTTTAAATTGTGAATTTGTGCCATTTGTAGCTTAGCCGTGATACCTTGAGCTTTTGAGTTTTAGTGTCCCTCTAAAAAGTTTTTCGTGTTTTTGTGATACACACCATAAACCCAGACAGGGGCTAATCACCATTCATTGTACTTCCATTCATGGCTGCCCGTCTCCGCCACCGGAGCTCACCGTCCCGCCTCAGCGGTCCCTGCCAGCGGGATCACTTCAGCGCTGGGCTTCTCTTTCCTCAGCTTGCGCCGATCGTAGGCTATGGATGTAATTACCACCCCGAAGCCAGCGAGGTTCGATATCAGCCACGCATAGCCCAGGCCTGTCAGGCCGTACATGGGGATGAGCACGTATCCGAGGGCGATGAGCAGCCCTGAGGTGAGGACGCTGAGAAAGTTGATGGCTGACACGTCTTTTTGGACTTTCTTGATCGATATGTAGATGTACGTGATCCCGGAGAACAGGCTGGATACCGCCAGGAGCTGCAGCATCTGGAACGAGTGGCTGGAATATTCGTGGCTGAACAGCATCAGGATCCGGTCTCCGAAGAGGACGGTGACGAAGATCATGGGCAGTAGCATGGCGAGCATGAACTTTGTGGACTTGACCACGTTGGCCATCAGCGGCAGGTTGTGCGATCCTTCCACGAACAGCGATATGGAGATCCCGAAGGGCACCATCAGCAGGATGCTCATGATGTAGTACGCGATGTAGTAGTAGGCGCAGTCGTCCGGTCCCAGCAGGTTTACGATCAGGAGTGGGACCACGGTCGTCGGCGCTATCGAGAACAGCGTGGCGACGTAGTTGCCTATGGAAAACTTGAACGTGTTTTTCAGGGATATCCAGTCGATCTTCCTGCTTGGGCGAATGCCCAGCTTGTAGACGAGATACAGGCCTATCAGCACCGACGCCAGGTATGCGATGTTGATGGTGGCCAGAATCGAGATCACGCCCAGCGAGGATACGACAAACAAGATCGGCAGCCTCGCGCCCAGCGTGAGGTTTTGTAACAACTGGAGGTCCGCTCTTCGGAGCGCCACAAGGAGCATGTTCTGGGTCGTGTTCAGCGAATAGGTGACAATGTAGGTGATGAACATGACCGTGAACAGGCCGTTGCGCAGGAAGGCGAGCGACGGAGAAAACACCTCGATGCCCGCGAGGTATATCGCCGAAAGCAGTAGTGACAGGATGATGGGTATGTACACAGAATTACTGTAGAGGCCTGCGGCGTTTTTAGACTCGGGGATGAACCGTATCAGGCTGACGTCCAGGCCGATCCTGGCGAGAGCGGAGATCATGGTGGCTGCGGCGATCACCGCCGTGGCCAGGCCCACGTCGTAAGATGAAATAGTCCGGGCCGCTATGATCCAGAACCCAAATCCGAAAACGCCAGCTACCAGCGTGCTCAGCATGATCGCCAGCGAGTTACGGTAGAGCGGCTCGGTAACGTATTTTCTGATGTCGAGCTTCACGGTACAGCTCCCATGGTCCTCGGGGGTCGTTCCATCGTCGGCACGTTCAGACCGGCTTTTCGCAGATGCTTCGCTCGCTGTCTACGGCGGACAGATGGCCGTCGCCTGTCCGAGAGCCCTGAACGGGATCATCCGGGGAGTCCAGGTATCTCAAGACCTGATGATATATGTCTTCCAGAGATCTGATCTCCACCGTCTTGTCCAGGTCGGGGCTCCGTATGAACAGGATCGGTGTCTCTCCCCTGTGGCTCCCCGGGACGAAGTTATGGGTCCGGGAGGCCCCGAACAAGTCGCACTCGGTCTGCCACCCGGCGCCGTACCCGTACACCATATCGAAGACGATGTCAGGATACCTGTCGATGTAGCTACCAGTGTACAGGTCCTCCCGCTTACAGATCCACCGGATCACCTTCTTACCGGTATCTGGATCCTCGATCCCGGAGATTCCCCGGATGATCCGCTCCCTGAGGTCTTCGTAGGCAGTCTGGTCCAGGCCCTCTCTCCTGATCAGGATGCCTCCGTATGAGTACGACTTGATACCGGAGAGGTCGGAGATGTAAGCCCGGGTATTCGGCCAGTCGATGGACATGGGTGTGGTGTAGATCTTTTTGCCGGCGGGGAAGTACTTCAGCATCCTGGAAGCGAGGTTCTCCAGCCGGAATTTTTCCACGATGTCGAGCAGTGTCCGCTTGGACCTCTCCACCGCAAAGGCGGTGCGGTTAGATCGCTTCTGCTTGACCTGTAAAAACTCGTTCCGCCGGAGGTACTCATTCACGTTGAGCAGCCTTAGAGGTCGCATGCCGTGGCCGTGGTCACTGGCCACGATCACAGTCACGCCAGGGCCCGCCTGTGCCACCAGCTTACCGACCATCTCGTCGTACAACAGGTAAAAGTCCTTGATGATGTTCCTGAACTCGGACTGCTTTACAGGAGCCTTGTCATCCCCTATGCAATAGTCCCAGAAGTAGTGCTGAATGGCATCCAGGGCCGAGGAATAGATGAAAAACATGTCCCACTCGAAGTCCTTCATCAGCTTCAGGCCGATGTCTGTTTCGTTCTTCACCAGCGTTTTATAGGACTCGGCATACTTCTTCAGCGACTCTTTGTTTCCCGGGAATCCCTTCCAGGGTATCAGGTTCTTAAGCTCAGGGTAGCGCTCCGTCAGGTTTTCCGGGTAGGTGTCGATCCTGTCCTCGACGGAGGACCGCCCGACCATGATGCCGTTGACTTTCCAGACCGGAAAGCCGAGATGGGGGTTGATCAGGCACACCTTTTTGCCCTGTTCGCCCGCCAGGTCCCAGAACGTTTTCCCGGTGATTTTCGTGTTGTCTTTTTCCACGTGCTGGATTTTCATCGCCTTATTCAGCGGATCGACGAAGTCGACCACCCCGTGGCAGGCGGGGTTGAGCCCTGTGTAGATTGTCGACCAGGCGGTGTCCGAGTCCGGCGGAAACACGGACTCGATCTTTACTTCCCGGCAGCTTTGCTTCAGCTTCCGCATGTTGGGCAGATCTTCCTCGAACCTGGCGATCAGCTGCGAGTCCGCGCTGTCGATTCCTATGAATAAAAGTTTGGTCAATCGCTCATCTCTCCTTCGAAAAGAGACTGAGGGCTTTCCGGGTGATCGTATCCCGGACCTCCTCGATGCTTTCCGCCCCGTCCACGATCTCCATGCCCCATGAGTTCGCGACCAGCGAGTACCTCGCTCTCCGGTCGATGAGGTACTCTACGGATGGGACGTCGCTCTTTCTGCTCAGCGCGATCTGCTCCGGCGTATCGATGTATATTGCAATATCGGGCTTCGGCAGCAGCGTCAGCAGATGCCGGATCAGCAAGCTGATCTTTTCCTCCGAATAGCCGAGGTCGACAGCCAGGTCCGTGATGACCGTATCGTATACGTACCGGTCTGACACGATGTTATTACCTAACAACAGAGGGATCCGGATTTTTATCACGGCCTGGATCAGGTAGTCCAGCAAAAACACGCTCTGGTACATATATGAGATACTTGGATTGCTGAACAGCCGCCTTTTCTTCGCCGTGTGGGCCCGGAAATCCTTAAAGCTGTCACTGTTTCTCAAAAATACCTTTTGGCCGAGGTACATGAAAGGCCGGGGCAGCAGCGGGATGATCCTCCCGTACCGGTACTTACAGGCGATCCCCCGGCCGGACAGCGTATGTACCAGCTGCCGGGCCTGGGTGGTTTTACCCGAGCCATCGATACCGATGATGCATATCAGCTTACCCTTCGTCATACTTACCGCCTGGAAACTACGTTCCGGGAGCAGTGGCTAATCCCGGATACTGATTATATAATATTAATTATATATATCTATTGACTCGTCTCCCTGGGCTTATGCTATGACTGATTTGTAACAAAAAGATAATTATACTAAATATAATTATATAATACTTGATATGATTGCCGCAAACCAGCCGGGCATCGAGAAACTCGCCAGCGTCATCATCGTCTCCTATAACAGTAAAAAAGACCTCATCGAGTGCCTTCCCTCGATCCTGGACCAGGCCTATCCCGCCCTGGAGATCATCGTCGTAGACAACGCATCGACTGACGGGACCTGCCAGTACCTCCGTGAACACTATCCCTGTGTCAACCTGATCGAAAGTCAAGACAACCTCGGCTACGCTGCCGGGAATAACCTGGGGTTCCTCCATTCCCGAGGCGAGTACGTCGTCATTGTAAACCCCGACACGGTCGCATGCCCCGGCTGGCTCAGCGAGCTCATCAAGCCTCTCGATGAAGATCCCGGCTTGTCTCTTACTTCATCCAAAATTCTCCTGTATGACCGGCGGGACAACATTAACACCTGTGCTAATATCACTCACTACAGCGGTCTCGATTTCTGCAACGGGCTATGGGCCTCATCCGCCCGGTTCGACCGGGACCAGGAGGTCGGTGCCGTCTCTGGCTGCTCCTTCGCGATCAGGCGAAGCGTGTTCGACCAGCTGAACGGGTTCGACGCCGACTTCTTCATGTACATGGAGGACATCGATATCTCCTGGCGGGCCCGGCTGGCAGGACACAGGATTTTACTGGCCCCCGCTTCGATCATCTACCACAAGTTCAGACTGAAGGTCCACCCATGGAAGCTGTTTTTCCTCGAGCGAAACCGCTACCTGATGATCCTGAAAAACTACCGGCTGAAAATACTCCTGATTTCACTGCCGGCACTCCTGATCACCGAGATCATGATCATGGGTTACGCGGTGACCCGGGGGCTGCCGTTTGTCTTTTACAAGCTTAAAGCCTACTGGTGGATCTCCACAAACTTCTGGACAGTTCTTGACAAGCGGCGGGATGTCCAGAAGAACATCAAAATCACCGAGAAGGCCTTCATACGGATGCTCGAATGGCACATCCCGTTCCATCAGCTCGTCGAGAACCGGCTGCTTCAAGCGCTGACGAACATTGTATTCAACACGTTTTACTATGCATTTTACACTTTCG
The DNA here is from genome assembly GCA_964548585.1 of uncultured Methanocella sp. Lineage (GTDB taxonomy): Archaea > Halobacteriota > Methanocellia > Methanocellales > Methanocellaceae > Methanocella_A. The sequence continues at coordinate 38,398 of CAZJRS010000010.1, forward strand.
TCCTTAAGCCGACATTAAGTTAAAAACAGGTGTCAGCCCCTCTCTTTCTGATCAAAAACAAATGTACCGGCCGGGCGATTCTGCTTATTGTTTTGGCTGTCCTGTCAAGCACTGACTGACGTGTACCTCATGATGCCGGACTCGGTTGGCTGTCATTGTTTTTATACCCTCACAAAGCTGGCTTAACCGTATGATAATTTCTTCAATCTCAGCCACAATTTCCAGCTCAACGACACTGCCAGCCTTCATCGAGTCGGAAAGCAGCTCAATATCCTGGCTAATCCTGTGAACCTGTTTCCTGATCGCCTTATCCTGCCACTTTCCCCGGGATACTGCCGGGTCGTCGTCACTGGTCGGTTCGGCTGCGTATGCCCCGCCGGAGAGCCCGATGCCTGATGACGACGTTTCCTTCAGCGTTCTCAGGTATCTGATCGCGCTGACTTTATCCATCTCGTTTTCCTTGATCGTCTCATAGGCAGTCAGCTGATGTTCAAGGGGCACCCGGGCGATGTCCTCTACGGCATTCAGGTTCATCACATACGGATGAGGTTCGTCGGGTGATGTACTCTGATTACATTTTTCTCTCGCGATGTCCTCCAGGTAGAGGCACTGCACCTGCGGGTCCAGTCGTTTAATCAATCCCACCTTCGCCGCCACGTAGTGTGGAGTCTTGCCGATGATCTCTGCGATCTCGTTATACTGGTACCCGTACTCCTCCTTCAGCACTACAAAAGCATGGCCGAGCTCTACCGGATTCAGGTCTTCCCGCTGCACGTTGACTATGACCTGCTTGAACCGGACATCCGCCTCTGTCTCATCTACGTCTATTACGATCTCCCGGCCAATAATCAGATCACGGACTCCTAGTTCTCGCAATGCCGCCAGCCTTCGGGACCCGTCTATGACGTTAAAAGAGCCATCTCCGGCTCTGCTGACCAGGATCGGCTGAAGTAAACCCGCATCTCCTATGGTCTCTCGCAGAGCATCAAGTGGCATGGATGACTTGCGAATATGATCCTTTCTGCAGCGTACCTGTTCGATCGGGATGGTAATAACCTGGTTTTCCGAGCTATTCGTGGGCTCTCTCAAGCTGTGATATCCCTCCGGGACTAAGCACTTCTGACATTATAATTATACATGTATATATAATACATCAAATTTTTATATTACAAAAAATAAATTACTATGGTTTTTAACTTCTTTATCAGTTCACCAGCGGGCTGTTTCCCATCTTTACTTTCCTTTTAATCTCATAAACATTCGACTTGATATCCCGAACGTGCTCAGATTTGTCCGACTTCATGCTCCGGGCGATTTCGCTGGCGCGGTATAGTGACTCAAACGTGCCTGCATCTGTCCAGTGCCCGTTTAGTACCGAGTAGGACATGGCATTTCTCTTAATGTACTCGTTGTTCACGTCTGTGATCTCCAGTTCACCCCGGCCGGACGGCTTCAGCTTGCGGGTGATATCGAACACGCTATGGTCATACAGGTAGAGGCCGGTGACTGCATAGTCCGACTTTGGAAACCGCGGTTTTTCCTCGATGCTCAGGACCCGGCCATGGGCCTCATCGACCTCAGCTACCCCAAACCGCCTGGCATCCTGTACTTTTTTCAAGAAGATCCGGGAGCCGGACCTAAATGACTTAACTTGTTTCTTGACGTTGTCCTCAAAGATGTTGTCACCCAGGACCACCGCCACGTTTCCGCCGTCCGAAAACGACTCTGCCAGACTCAGGGCATGCGCGATGCCTCCTGCCTCTTTCTGGATCTCGTAGGAGAGCTGCACATTGAACTCCGACCCCGAGCCCAGCAGCTCCAGAAAGTGTCCCACATGGCCTTTGCCGGAGACAATCATGATCTCTTTGATGCCTGCGTTGATGAGTGTCTTCAACGGATAGTAGATCATAGGCTCATCGTAGACCGGAAGTAAATGCTTGTTCGTGACTTTTGTCAGCGGGTGGAGACGCGAACCCGTGCCTCCTGCCAGTACTATTCCCTTCATTCGATCACCTGTGTTCAGTTTTAATTTTTCCACCACCAGCGGTTGTCCATATACCACTGTATGGTATTCTCCAGCGCGTCGTCAAACCTGTAGGCCGGCGACCAGCCGAGCTTTTTAAGCTTTGAAAAATCCAGCGAGTACCTTAAATCGTGGCCCATCCGGTCTCCGACATACTCGATCATGCTCTCGTCCTTGCCCATCTGTTTGAGGATCAGGCGGGTAATCTCGAGGTTCGTCTTCTCTTCTCCGCCGCCGATGTTGTAGATCTCCCCGGCGATACCGTTCTCCAGTATATGCTCGATGGCGCTGCAGTGGTCCAGCACGTACAGCCAGTCCCGCACATTTTTCCCGGTGCCGTACACAGGGACTCGTTTTGCTTCCAGGAGGTTCGTGACAAACAGCGGGATCAGCTTTTCCGGGAACTGGTACGGCCCGTAGTTGTTCGTACACCTCGTCACGATCACCGGCAGCCTATAGGTAGTATGATAGGCCAGCGCGATTAGATCAGAGCCTGCCTTGCTTGCCGAATACGGGCTCGACGGGTTCAGGATGTCAGTCTCCTTGAATGATCCGTTCAGAGTACTGCCGTATACCTCGTCTGTCGAGACGTGTACAAACCGCCCTACTCGGTGGTCATGTGCTGATTGTAACAGCGTATGGGTGCCCAGCACATTGGTCCGGACGAATGCGGCTCCGTCTGCTATGGACCGGTCCACATGGCTCTCGGCGGCGAAGTGGACTACACTGTCCGCTTTCTTCATGACCGTGTCTACGGTAGCTCTGTCGCAGATATCCCCTTTGACAAAAGTGTATTTCGGGTGGGCTGCTATGTCTTTCAAGTTCTCCGGGTTCCCCGCGTAGGTCAGGCTATCAAGGTTGATCACTTTTTGATCGGGGTGTTGCGCCAGGAATTGCCTGATGAAGTTGCTGCCGATGAATCCGCAGCCCCCCGTCACAAGTACAGTGCTCATGCCGCCCCCGGGTCACCCATGCTTTAACCCCGGAGCAAGCCCCCAGCTGTACGGGATCTCTTGCGCATCCGGGGGAAGCCTGTACTCATCAGGCTGCTGGTAATCGTATGCTTCGGTAGGGACGTTCACAATAAGCGCTTCTTCTGTGCCTACGCATTTGAACCCGTGGTGCACCATCGGGGGTATCTTCACAAGCAATGGGTTTTTCTCTCCGATCACGAACTCGTTGACGGTTCCCCTGGTGGGAGAGGCCGGCCTGTCATCGTAAAGTACGACCTTCATCATTCCTCTTACACATACAAAATGATCCCACTGCTTCGTGTGAAAGTGCCAGGCTTTGACTACGCCCGGGTAAGCGGAGGTCACATACACCTGGCCGAACTTTTGGAATACGTCCCAGTCAGGACGCATGATCTCCATCAGAAAACCCCGCTCGTCAGAGTTTAGCCTTATCGATCTTGTGACAACTCCCTCAATAACGGATTGAGGCATAATATATCTCCAGCTTAGAACATATAATATTAATTAATATATAATAATATCTATATTTATAAGCCCCTGATCTGTCGCCTTCCTGCCAGGAGAGCGGTTAGCTAAAATCCTCAAAAGCGTTCAACGGGCCTGCTTATCCTGACACGCCTACAACAACCTATATAACATCCGGTACCATACAACAGTGCCAGTATGTCAAAGGTTGAGATCCCGGACAAGGTCCACAAGGAAGTCAAGAAATTCGCGCTGGAGCACGACATGTCGATCAAGGACGCTTACGTATCGCTGGTCGGTTTCGCGCTGGAGCAGAAACATGACAAGCTTGCCCTCAAAAAGATCCTCAACGCCAAGCCCGGGCAGAATGATATTATTGTAGGGTCATAGACCTCAGAAATACGATAAGTACTCTAAAGAATATTCTTTTTAAAAACAATTCTTTGCGACGATGCTAAAATACTAACCAATAAAATGAGCAAGCACTGCGACCACTGTGATCACTGTGCCCACTTTGTTTTTAAAATAGTTTGCACGTGACGCACAAGGAGGTGTATCATACACCTCACATGGCCACGGTGCACGCTGAGCTTATTTCTTCAGCTCTTTCTTCTTGGGCCTTAAGCCTTCGTAACCGCATTTCCTGCAGCGCGTTGCTTTTATCGCGTTCCTCGCGTTGCATTTCCGGCAGATCTGCAGGTTTAGGTTCCGGGCCTCGGCTTCGGGGAATCTCGCCATGATAAATACCTCTGATATTTTAAGATGTTCCATCTAAAAGTGCTGGAAGCATATAACGATTTTGGTCCGCAACATATCATTTAACGTATGGGACTCCACGGAAATCCCGGGATGATTCCGGTAGATCAGCAATTAATTCTATAGATTCTAACGCTTTGCCCATTGAAAAACTTAAATACTCATAGACGATATCTTACCATACGATAATTTCTATAATGTAACTATTACAAGGTGTTTTTACTATGAAGGCAGTCGTACTTGCCGCTGGCGAGGGCAGCAGGCTAAAGCCGTTCACGGCTACCCGGCCCAAAGTCATGATCCCGGTCGGCAACAAACCCATCCTCGAGTACGTGATCAACGCACTCCAGGAAAGTGGCATCATCGACATCATTCTGGTGGTGGGGTACAAGCGGGAAAAAATCATGGACTACTTTGGCGACGGCCACAAGTGGGGCGTGAATATCACCTACGTCGAGCAGTTCCAGCAGCTGGGCACCGCGCACGCGCTCCGGCAGGCTTCTCACCTGATCAAAGACCACTTTTTAGTCATCAACGGCGACACGGTGATCGACGCGTCTGCCATCAAAGAGATCATAAAGTACAAGGTCGGGGATGCGACGATGCTCACGGTGAGCGTGGACAAGGCCCAGGCCTACGGCGTCGTGCAGACACAGAATAATCTTGTCAAAGGCATCGAGGAGAAGCCGATGTACAAAGAGGCAGGCAATATCGTCAACGCGGGCGTATACTGCTTCTCACCCAAGGTGTTCGATTTCCTGGAGTACATGGACATCTCGGAACGCGGGGAATACGAGGTCACCGACGCGATCAAGAAAATGATCGAGAACAACTACTCGGTGCGGGCGGTACACACGACCGCGCTGTGGATGGACGCAGTCTACCTCTGGAACCTGATCGACCTGAACGCGGCGACACTGGCGGGGCAAAAGTCCGAGAACCACGGTACGATCGAGGAGGGTGCCCGTGTCATCGGCCCTGTCAGCATCGGTGAAAACACAGTGGTCCGATCGGGGTCATACATCGTAGGGCCGGTTTCTATCGGGGATAGCTGCGACATAGGGCCCAACACGGTGATACTCCCGAGTACCACCATCGGAAGCAACTCCACCGTCGAGCCTTTCGTGCGCATCTCCAACAGCATACTCATGAATAACGTCAGAGTGTCGTCCTTCAGCAACGTCTCCACGTCGATCGTGGGTGAAGGCACAACCATCGGACCGGCTTTCATCGCGGAGTCCGAAACCACCCGGGTGGAGGTGGAGAACTCGCTGATGCGCGCCACCATAGGGGCGGTCATCGGCGACAACACCGATATCGGTGGCAGAGTCCTAATCCAGCCGGGCAAGATCGTCGGGGTCAGATGCAAGATCGGCTCCGGCGCACTGATCTGGTCAAGCGTGGCAGACAATACCAAGATCCTGTAGGCAGGAGGAATTAAAATGTGTGGAATCGTCGGATATATCGGATGTGGAAAAACGACTGAAGTACTGCTCGACTCTCTGGGCCGGCTGGAATACCGGGGGTATGACTCGGCCGGCATCGCGGTCGTCAACGGCAACGGCATCGAAGTCATCAAATCTGCGAACAGGATCGCTAAACTCAAGGAACAGGTACCTTCGACGCTGCTCTCGGCCGTGGGCATCGGGCATACCCGGTGGGCTACCCATGGCAAGCCATCCACACTTAACGCTCACCCACACCAGGACTGCACAGGCAGGATCGCCGTCGTCCACAACGGCATCATCGAAAACTACCAGGAGCTGAAGCGAGAGCTTCAGGCTAAAGGGCATAAATTTTCATCCGAGACCGACACCGAAGTCATCAGCCACCTCGTCGAAGACTTCTACCACGGGAACACCCTACGGGCTGTCCTGGAAGCGGTGCAGCACCTCAAAGGGTCTTTTGCCTTCGCACTGATCAACAACGACGAGCCCGACCAGATCATCGCCGCCCGCAAAGACAGCCCGCTGGTCATCGGGATAGGCGAAGAACAGTTCTTCCTGGCGTCCGACGTCACCGCGTTCCTCCGGTACACCCGGAAAGCCGTCTTCCTCGACGACGGCGACATAGCCATTCTCACCAAACAGAGCCTGTCTATCATCGACTTTAACGGCAACACTCTGGCGAGGGAAGTCCGCACCATCGACTGGGACCTCGAAGCGGCCGAGAAATCCGGCTACGAGCACTTCATGCTGAAAGAGATCCACGAGCAGCCTAAATCTCTCAAAGACGTCCTCTCCGGCCGCATCGACGAGCTCGCCGGCGAAGTAGACCTTCCCGAAGTGAAGCTGACCCTGGAACAGATCGCCGACATTCGCCGCATCGTCATCGTAGCCTGCGGCACCTCATACCACGCAGGGATGACCGGCAAATACGTCCTGGAGATGCTCACCGACATCCCCATCTCCGTGGAGATCGGCTCGGAGTTCAGGTATTCCTCCAGCCGTACCGACCATCACACGCTCATCATCGCGCTCTCCCAGTCCGGCGAAACCGCCGACACGGCCGCCTCGGTAAAAGACGCGATTAAAAAAGGCGCACACGTGATCGCCATCACCAACACCGTCGGAAGCACCATCGCCCGGGAGTCGCAGAGCACGATCTACATGCGCTGTGGCCCGGAGATCGGCGTCGCGGCGACCAAGACGTTTACCTCGCAGATGACCGTCATGTACCTCCTGGCAATATACCTCGGCCGCAAGCGCGGGACTATCAACGCCTATAATGCCAGGACGCTGCTGTCCGAGCTTAAAGCGCTACCCCGGGATGTGCAGACTGTGCTCGACCAGAGCGACGCCATCGCCAGTATCGCAAAACTATTCGCCACGTCAAACCTGTTCCTTTTCGTGGGCAGGCACCTGAACTACCCCGTAGCCCTGGAAGGAGCGCTCAAGCTCAAGGAGATCTCCTACATCTTCTCGGAAGGCTTCGCCGCAGGCGAGCTGAAGCACGGGCCTCTGGCGCTGCTGACGACCGGCGTGCCGGTGATCGCCGTTGCCACCAGGTCACCCACCTACGAAAAGATGGTGAGCAACATCAAGGAGATCAAAGCCCGCGACGCCTCTGTGATCGCCATCGCCAGCGAGAGCGACGAGGAAATCTCCCAGCTGGTGGACGTGGTCATCCGGATACCTGACGTCGGGGAGATCATCTCCCCGGTGCTATCCTCAGTCGTGCTCCAGATGTTCGCCTACCACGTAGCCGTATGCACCGGCAGCCCGATCGATAAGCCCAGGAACCTCGCCAAATCCGTCACGGTGGAATAAATGGCACTCTTCGGCTCTTCAGGCATCAGGGGGGTCATCGGCACCGGAATGACCCCGGAGCTCGCGCTCAAAGCGGGCAAAGCCCTCGGTATGACCCACAAAAAGGTCGTCATCGGCCACGACCCCCGCACCTCCAGCCACATGATCGAAGATGCGATGGTGGCAGGAATGCTCTGTTCCGGCGCAAGAGTGACGCGGATCGGCCTTGTTTCCACGCCCACCCTCGCCTACGCCGCCCGCAACTACGACTGCGGCATCATGATCACCGCTTCCCACAACCCTCCCGAATATAACGGGATTAAGTTCTGGAACCCGGACGGAATGGCCTTTTCTCTCAAACAGCAGGATGAGCTGGAACGCCTCATCGAGAGCGACATCAAAGGCGTCGGCTGGGAGTACATCAGCTCCGAATCCTCGGCCAGCAATGCAATCCTGGACCACATCGACATCATTCTCAGGAATGTCCAGAAATGCAACCTGACGGTCGTTGTAGACTGCGGCTGCGGCGCCGCCACGACCATCACTCCATATGTGTTGCGGGAGATGGGCTGTAAAGTGATCTCGCTCAACGCTCAGCCTGATGGCTTTTTCCCGGCGAGGGACCCGGAGCCGATCGACGAGAACCTGTCCGCGCTGAAGGCTGCAGTCACTGCATTCGGGGCCGACCTGGGCATCGCCCACGACGGAGATGCCGACCGCATGATGGCCGTGGATGACACGGGCCGCCTCGTCACCGGAGACGAACTGCTGGCGTATTTCTGCCGCTTCGAAGTCACCGACTCGGTGGTATGCCCCGTCGACGCCTCCATGGTGGTCGACCGGTGTAAGCCCGGCGTCAAGGTATACCGCACCCGCATCGGGGACGCCTTTGTCTCCGAGGAGGTACGCCGGGTGAACGCCGACTTCGGCGGAGAAACCAGCGGCACCTGGATCTTTCCAAGGATCTCGTACTGTCCCGACGGGATATACGCCGCGGCCAAGCTGACCGAGCTGGTCAGCCGGCACGGCCCGCTGTCCAAGGCTATCTCGGAGCTGCCCCGCTATCCGTTGAAACGAGGCGGCATGAAGTTTACCCACGGCAACAAAGCCGACATCATGGGTGGCATAAAGGCAGAGATCGAGCACATCGACTACAAGTCGCTAAATACCCTCGACGGCATCCGCATGGACTGCCCGGACGGATGGGTGCTGATCAGGCCCTCCGGCACGGAGCCGAAGATCCGCATCACCGCGGAAGCCGAGAGTAACGACGCAGCGGAAAAGCTTTACTCCCAGGCCGAATCTATTGTGAAAAGGTGCATTGATTCATGCGCGCAGTAATACTAGCAGCGGGCGAAGGCACCCGCATGCGTCCGCTGACGGAAAACAAGCCTAAAGTCATGCTCCCCATAGCAAACAAGCCTATGCTGGAGTACACGATCCTCGAGGCCAAAGCAGCAGGCATCACCGACTTCGTCTTAATCGTAGGCTACCAGAAGGAAGCGATCACCGGCTATTTCGGCGACGGCTCCAGGCTGGGCGTTAACGTGGAATACGTCGTACAGGAAAAACAGGCAGGCACAGGCCACGCTTTCGGCATGGCAGCGCAGGCGTGCGATGACCGGTTTATCGCACTGAACGGAGACGTCACGGTCAATGCAGAGCACCTGAAAAAGCTGATCGGCAGAAAAGACGATGCTATTATTACCGTGAAAGAGGTCGCTGATCCCCGCGCCTATGGCGTGATCGAGGCAGTCGACGGCCGGGTTACTCGCATCGTGGAGAAGTCCCCCCAGCCGCCCACGAACCTGGCAAACGCCGGCATTTACTTATTCGACCCTTGCATCTTCGAAGCCATTGCGAAGACCCCTCTCTCGCCCCGCGGCGAGATCGAGATCACCGATTCTTTACAGTCTTTAATCGACACCGGTCGCTCTGTCGGCTACGAGGTCATGGACAGCGAATGGCTCGACATCGGCCGGCCCTGGCAGCTGCTCACCGCAAACGAAATGGTACTCAAGGACCTCCAGCCATCCATCGAGGGCGACGTAGAACCGAATGCGACCCTGAAAGGTCCTGTCTCCGTGGGCAAGGGGACTCTCATACGCAACGGCGCGTACATCGTCGGGCCTTGCACCATCGGCGAGAACTGCGACATCGGCCCCAACTGCTTCATCCGTGCTTCCACCAGCATCGGCAACAACGTCCACATCGGCAACGCAGTCGAGGTCAAGAACTCCATCATCATGAACGGCACGAAAATCGGCCATCTGAGCTACGTGGGTGACAGCGTCATCGGAGAGAGATGCAACTTCGGCGCAGGGACCAAGATCGCCAACCTCCGGCTGGACGAAAAGACCATTCCAGTCACCGTAAACGGGAAAAAGACTGACAGTGGAAGGCGCAAGCTCGGGTGCATCATGGGCGACGACGTGCATACGGGGATCGGCAGCCTGATCAACGTGGGTACTTCTTTGGGAGCCGGGGCAATGGTGGGGCCGGGCGAGCTGGCGAAGGGCGAGATCAAAAAGGGAGAGCGGTTGACTACTCGCTGATCAGGCTATCCTATAATTCATGGTAATTATCCATACAGCCATAGCGGATAGCTAACTCAGCCCTTATATCAGAACGACTCAGCAATACAAACGCTGCGCTGTGCCCGTGCCGCACAGATTTCCAGTATCATCGTGCATGGTGTTTAATCTGTTATACCGTGGTGTGAGGCCTTGTATGGGTTTATGGTGTGGGCCTTGTCTTGGTTTATGGTGTGTATCACAAAAACACAAAATTTTTTTTAGAGGGACACTAAAACTCGAATGGCTCTAAGTATCACGGCTAAATCACTAATCGGAAAAAAGCACGATTTAAATCCCGAAAAGCACTAACTTCACGGCTTTTAAAACACGAACAAGTTCCGCTAAGTGACACGAACGACACCAAATCAAAACACAGGTAGTGATAGCAGTTGCTATCATTCGACTGACACTGGACTTTTGGTTGGTGACAGAGTATTATCATGATAATGCCCTTCTCCATGCAGGTATCCATGAATAATAGACTATCAGCTGAGAATAAGCATGTACGTAAGGGCTGCCGTGCTTTGATTTAGTGCAGTTAGTGTCACTTCGGGGAACTTGTTCGTGTTTTAATAACCGTGTGCTTCGTGACCCTTTGTGTTTTAAATCGTGAGTTAGTGCCGTTAGTAGTCTTAGCTGTGATACCTTGGGCTTTTGAGTTTTAGTGTCCCTCTAAAAAAGAATTTTTCGTGTTTTTGTGATACACACAATAAACCCAGACAAGGGCTAGACCCCACGTTGCGTGTACCAATCGCAAGTATACCGGGCACAGGGATACTGGCAATCTGTGTGGCACTGGCACAGCGCAGCGATCGTATACCCTTTCATACTCATATACAAGGATTTTTTTAAAGTCCATAGCATCTTAGCTGCAGCATACCGTTTTCTACCCAAGCTACCGGTAAACAAGCGCTTAAAATATTATATTTGACTATATTTTCACTATTATACTACAGACATTATATCATAATGCTATTATAATAGTATTTTTTGCAATCGCATGCCCTGCGAGGGGTATCGGTACAAACTCGGGATGATCAATATGCTTTTAGTAAAGCGTAGTATAGTGATATTATCAGTTATATTAGTTTTATTAGGGGTGACAGTCGTACCTGCTGCCACTTCGGTATCGAACGTTGAAATCCTGTCGTACTTACCTGGCCAAACCATCACCTATCATGGCCATTCTGACCAGAAGAATGCGGACATTCCGGTAGAGTTGTCGTCTACTACCTCCGCAGACGTGGTCAATGGTGCCTATTCCCGGACCTTCGACAACATCCATGTGCCCACTGCCAACAACCAGTTCCGGGTCACGGCCAGTCCGGTGAATACGCTCTCTATCACAGGAAAACTCGCGGGGCTTCCCTGGATTGTGGCTGTCACGCAGAGCGGGTCTGTCTCGGGAACAACCGGGAGCTTTTCCTTCTCGAATCTTCCTGTTCATGCCTATGATGTCATGGTCTCCGGCGAGGCAGCAGGAGCCTCTTCCGTACACATCGATGTCACAGTCACCTCTACCGTGACCACTGATAGTAACGGAGCATACACTTCGGTAATCGACACGACGGGACTGCCCGCCGGCATTTACTACCTTAAGCAGAGCGGCACGAACGTGGCCGAGATATACCTGGGGGTGACTGCGCCACCACAGCCTCCGGCGATTACTTCAACCGCGACACTGGATCTGAACTCAGGCTGGAACCTCATATCCCTCCCGGTACAGCCTGCATCGACTGCCATCACTGATATCTTTACTCCGGAACAGCAGGCGAATATCAACGTGATATGGGACTACAACAACGGAGACTGGAAGTACTGGACCACCGAGCCGGGGTATACCAACCAGCTAACTTCGCTCGATGTTCAGAAAGGATACTATGTCTATTGCTATGGTCCGATGACAGTCACCGTAAAAGGAACCGAAGCCGCCATGCCGACAATGAGCCAGCTTCATTCCGGGTGGAACCTGATCGGCTACCCGAAGGTTTCCTCGACGTGGATCGGCGACTGCTACGCATCTTCTGACCTGATCTGGAAGTACGATGACGGTAGCTGGTACTACTGGACTTCCCTGGACGGCTACACCAGCCAGTTCGACGTCCTGTACCCCGGCCTGGGCTACTGGGTATTCAAGTAAGGAGGAGGCTGTAAAATGACCGCGAGAACACATCGAATCATGGCTGTCATCATGGCAGTATCCGTGCTCTTTGTAGCCACAATATCACTGGCTGCAAACGCAGAACTGTCAACTCCGCCACTACCCCCGACCTTGCATGCGCCGACCGGCACCCCTGCTCCGGAGCCCACTCCGGAGCCTTCGGAAAAGACCTCCGGAGGCTCGTCCGGAGGTTCATCGGCCACCGCCAGCATATCCGGGTTCCAGCCCTATACCGTCGACCTGAGATCGACCGACGGAAGTCTGATCGGTTACGTAACCGCGACCGCATATGACAGCGCAAAGCTATGGGCCGAAAGAAGCGTACAGATCGGTAACATCAACTACACGGTCAGACTGACCGCCGATCTTGATACAATGCCCATGATGCCACAGCTGGATATCCTACCCGTATCCTCTGATATCGGCCAGCCGCTACTCCTGGATATGCATCGCAGCATAGGGGCCTTCAACATCACCAGGTACTCAAAGGGAAACCCCTGGACAATACGGCCCGACACCGCCCGCCTGTACATTACGGCTCCCGCCGAAGCGCTGAACGGCATTGATACGGGTGCAACCATCTACCTGATAAAGAACAACACCCAGGGACGCATTGTATACGAGGCGATTTCGGCAAACACTACCGGGAGCACGACGACTTTCGAGATACTGCTATCGTACGAGTCGCAGGCTACTTCCAATACGGGCATCTACGACCTGGTCGGCAAAAACATGCCGGCAGCAGAATTAACTGGCACTACGGCTTCTCTGGTTCGCGATACAACAGTTGAGCCTGTCAACACCAAGGATTCCAACGTGTTACCTCTGGCCGGCACACTGATCGCCGGTATCGTAATCGGGCTCACCACAATGCTGCTGTTCGCCAACAGGCTGAGGAGGTAATAGGCTCAAATTTTTTTATCCAGCAGCCGTCGTCTCAGAACCACGATAAGAAGTAGTCCTCCAGCACATGCGAGACCAGCGACGCCGACCAGGAAAAGAGCAGAATGCAGATGGCGGCTATGGTGAAATCCAAAGATGTTGACCGGGTAGAAGTCCAGTTTGACCCTGTAGATCCAGCCGGGTATATGGTCCGCATCGACCAGTACGCCAGCGATCCCGCCGCCAAGGCCGACAAGACTCCAAAAAGGAAGTGAGCCATCTCGCAGTAAACGATCAAAAGGACTTCCCGGGGTACTATCATGCGAAATTTTCCTGCCTGGATGCCTGATGGGATTACCTCTTGAAAACCTTTGGTGGCTATGGGGATGGGGGCGGCATATTGCCGCCCTCCAATGGTGGAGTCGAAACTCGAGCTGCTTCAGAAGCAATTATGACTCTCGAGCACAGGGATTTTAAACTAAGCGCCGATCGGAGCGTATTTCTGCGGGTTAGGCAATCGTAACACCGGGGATAAACGATAGCACCGGTTGGTGTCCAATCACCATAACGTCAGGCACTTTTTATCATTTCCACAGATGCCAGTACCATCCAGAGTTTATTCAACTTTAAAAACTATTTATTGGTTCAAGTACCAAGAGTACGCGACATTACCGGATAATTGCCGGGTAACAGTTTATATATTTGTTTTATTATAATAATTTTCACAGGCTGCCTTTTGACTCCAGCCGATCTTTGCGAGGCTTAACCATGTTCAAGATACCCACCGCTACAATCATCACTTTATCAGGCCTGTTAGCCGCCGGTCTGCTCCTGCTTGTCCTCACGGGAGAGAATGTCAGTTCCAGCATGGACATCATGTCGACCATCTCGCTTCCCCAGTTGTCCAACGGAATGCCCACTGTGCCAGCGGTACCGACATTGTCGTCAGTCATGGAGAATAAATCAGCTTCCTCGCCGTCACCTCAGGTTACACCCCATCCGACGGGTGTGGCTACGTCATCTCAGCAGCAATCCGCGCCGGAAACCATACCTGGGCTTGTCCGGGTAACTGAGGTACCTTCTCCGACCGTGGCTCCTACCTCTTATGGTGCCGGGGAAAACGTCATGGACGCGATGAACTCTACCCCGGCTATTACCCAGGATGCAGGCATCGTGGAGGTATCCGATTCGGCAACGGTTGAAAATTCGTCAGCTGTCGGAGGGCTGGTGCTGGCACTAGTGGCATTCGTGGGGATCATCTTTGTCGTGTTCGGGGTCTTTAATATGGTGAAACGGCGGAAGTGAGGCCGACGTTTTATTTTTAAAAGTTTACTAAATTTTTAGCCGCTTCGCGGGTCGACGCCCGTCTGATGACGGGCTACTCGTCGTTTCGGGTGCTCCGACGTCGGGGCCGGACTCGCACCCTCGCAATGCAATGACGGCAGGCGCTTCGCAGCCGCCGACCTTACCTTGCTTCGCAAGTCCTAAGCGACGCCACCTCTGGTTGGCGTCCATTACCCCGCCATCTACGCATCCTCGCTGAGGCGAGGACAAGCCCGAAACGCCTCGTCGACCGCGATATTATTAACGTCTTTCACAGTTGTATTAATGGACTCAGCAGTACGATCGCTGCGCTGTGCCAGAGTCACAGATTCCACGGATGGATATGGATTGCACAGATTCGTGGGGATGGCGAAAATGACACGATTTTTATTCAGGCAGAGAACTGGGAGGCTTTGTTAGCCAACATTGACGAAGCGGTCCGGTGTTATTTTGGAATTAACCAGGGGGAGTTCAAGGTATCTCTCGATCTGGGGCCCGAGGTGTTGGTGAGGTTGTCAAATGGTGCCGGAAGTCCCGGTTGTTAGGTGGGCGTCAAGGGGTTGTAACAATTATTTTTTTAGCCTCAACCATCTCCCGTAGCCCCTCTTCAAGCTTCACTTTCGGTATGTAGCCGAGCAGCTCCTTTGCGCGGGAAATATCTGCATAACTAAACTTGATATCGCCGGGCCTTTCATCACGCAGCTCCGGCTTTAAGTTAGAATTGCCGTACAGATCTATGATCGTTTGAGCGAGCTGGCCGACGGTAGTCGAATCGCCAGTGCCGCAGTTGAATACTTTGCCGACGGCAGCCTCTTTTTCCAGCATGAGGAGCACCATGTCGACTACGTCGTGGACCGAGACGAAGTCCCTGGTGGCAGTGCCATCTCCGAAGATGATCGGGGGCCGGCCTGTGCTTGCCCGATCGATGAACTTTGATATGACACCGCTGTACGGGTTGGACGGGTCCTGGCGGGGGCTGTAGATGTTGAAAGGTCTGATTGCGGTGGCGGGGATGCCGTAGATCTTGTTGAACGCGAGAGCGTACTTTTCGCCTGCTAGTTTGCTGACGCCGTACGGTGACATCGGGTTCTGGGGGTGCTCCTCGTCAACCGGGAGACTGACGGTATCGCCGTAGACTGCTGCGGAGCTGAAATAGACAAATCGCTTTACGTTTGAGTTTCTGGTGGCGTTTAGGAGGTTCAGGGTGCCCATGATGTTGTTGTCCGCATCGAAAAGAGGGTCTTCGACTGAACGGGCGACGAAGATCTGAGCGGCACAGTGGACAATGCAGTCGACGTCTTTCAAGAGGTCTTTTACGAGCGCTTTATCCCGAATATCCCCCTTCACCAGCTTCGTACCGGGGATGCTGTCCCTGCCATTTGAGGAGAGATCATCGAGGATGACGACCTCTGCTCCTGATTTAATAAGAGCTTCGGTGATGTAAGAGCCTACCTGGCCCAGGCCGCCAGTGACTAAGTACCGTCCAGATCGCATGTGAGTTAATTATTGCTCAAGGGGGTATATAACCTGATTTATTCAACGTGCAACTACGGGTATTCTAGTTCTCGCGTTCAAATCGTACTGTATTATCCCGAGTAAAAGGAGTTACCGGAGGAGAGGAGGTGGTTTAAGGAGATACACGGAGGTTTGAGGAGGGTTATTAAAAAGGAGGTTTTAGGAGGTAAAGAGGTTAAAGGAGGGCTTGTTTGGAAGATACTCCAGTCAATTTTACAGGCGGTCAAATTTTTCTATTTAGCTATCTGGTCAATCCAAATTCATGTGCCGTTTCTGGGGGGGGGGCGATTTCCTTATCGTTAATCATTGAGCAAACTATTTCTCATATTAATGAAAATATGTCCTTGAGGTTTCTACTATGTATGATGATGGTGGACAGGATATCGCGGAGAAGTACTATGATTTTACTGAACGAGTGTTAAAAGTGGCCTATTCGGTACATACCTACTGTGGTCCGGGATTACTCGAAAGCGCTTACCAGGAATGCCTGGCGGAAGAGCTAAGGCGGGCGGGGTTTAAGGTTGACTCGCAAGTTTCGTTGCCAATGCTCTATAAGGGCCGTCTTTTGAGTAAAGCTTACGTGATTGACCTGCTAGTCGATAATACTCTGATCATAGAACTGAAAAGCGTCGAAAAGTTACAGCAAGTTCATAGAAATCAGGTTAAAACCTACCTGAAGTTTTGTAATCTGGAGATTGGGTTACTGATCAACTTCAACGTAGTGCATCTCCGGGATGGGATAAAGCGAGTCATCAATAGTAAAAATCTCGAAGCTGAGGTATAAGTAAATCAACAAGGCCATATGTCGGATTAATTTATCTGATATAACTTCAAAGATCGATTGACCTTTGCCGTATTCCTCCTTGACCTCTGTACCTCCTAAAACCTCCTTTTTTTAACCCTCATTGACCTCTGTGTATCTCCTTTAACCTACCTCCTTTCCTCCCGCCCCTCCTTTTACTCGGGATATTCATGGAACTGCGAGCCGATATTGTCAGGTTAGCGAGTAGTGTGATTATAGGCTTCCGCAGCAGTTATTGATACGGATAAGTTATATTACTTAATATAACCAGTGTGGTATGGGGAATGTTAGAAATCCCGGACACACCAGTCACCAATAAACAGTATCAGCCCAACCTGACCACAATCAGGATGGTCGAGACTTTTATCAAAGATAATAGCGGGGAATACAAGAAAAAAGCGTTGTGGCAGAACCTCCCGAAAAAGATGATGTACCAGACGTACTGCAACATCATCGACTACTTGCTGGAATCAAATAAGATCGCGATGGACAAAAAGGGGTACATCGTCTGGATATGGGACCCTGAGATTGCGAAGAAGTATTTACTCAGGGACGACCTCGCCATAAAACAATCAATTTGCTTTTTTATGAGGGGGCTGGTTATGAATTACGAGCTGAGGTGGGTGGATGAATAAGCCCGGGACCGGTTCCTCGCTCATCTGTTTATTATTTAATCACTGCCAATGGCTTGACCTTGCTCAATACTGGCAGGCGTCCAGTCAGGATAAACGCTCTGGCATTCTCCGGCCGATACAGCCTGAACTTGAGGATAAACGCAGCTATGATGATAAAGCCGATCAGCTCGGGTAAATACACTTCAGGGTATTTCATAAGATTGCCCAGAAGGTACATGACATAATTGTCAATCTGGTTCTTCGGGAACTCCCACCCGAACATCGGCCAGAACCAGGTCCCGGGGGCATTCCACATTTGATCCAGTATCTGGTGCAGGAAAGCGCCGAGAGTCAGGACTCCTATTCCCCAGAACCGGTACTTCTTTGCCACCAGCAGGGCTATGATCGCCAGAATCGCTATGAACAATAGTGTGTGGCTCACAATACGGCCGTTATAGAAAATGTCTTTGAGAATATACTCGCCCAGGGGCTTGTCGATGATGTCCGGCAACAGGGAACCGACGATGACCAGGCGGTAGTCTATGCTTTTCTTGAGCGCGAGGGCAAGCAGGAAGACTAACAGCAAAGAGATCCCGATGTGGCCGAAGAATAACATCATCCTATAGCTATGAAAAATCCTATAACTACTTTCCTCTGGGGTAGTAATGGTTTATGGTCCGAAGAAAATAAAAAAGATCGCTGTGCTGTGGATATATGCTCTACAGCCTGCTCGAAGAGTGTCCGGCATTTGCCGAAACTCTTCAAACAATACTGAACTTTTCAAACTATACTGAAGTAGTAGTCCTCAAGCACGTGTGACAGCATTGACACAGCAATTGCCAGCACGAATATCAGTGCACCCGAATGACTCATGATCACCTGGGTAACCGGGCCCGGTGAGGTATCCATACTGGTCAGTGCCATTGTGGAATATAGCCTGTTGTAGATCGCCGTCATGAGCAGCCATGCCAGCACTCCTGCAAAAAACGCCAGCAAGAAGTGCCCTAGCTCGCACATGAGGACATACGTAATGCTCCACGCCATAATTCTACGATCCCCCTAATATTATCGGCTTGGCCAGAGATCACTCTCTAGCCGGTACCGGGCTGAATACCTCTTGAACCGTGGTGACCACGCTCTTTGCGACGCTTCGGGCGGTGCTCCTTACGCTGTACTGAAGCAGCATTCCCGTAATGCATACGAATGCGACGAGGCATATGTAGAGTACCAGCGGATGAATTGCTCTGCCATTCCACCCTATGCCCTTATCAAAGAACCCCTGGATCACGAAGAACGGCGGTATGACTATGTTAAACAAATACTGCGGTATATGATCAATATCGACAGCTACGCCAGCGAACCCGCCTATAATGCCGACGATGAGCGCTTTAGCACGCACTCCCAGATGTAACTCAGACCCCATGGCATAATCTCCCAAGACCCCCCCTCGGACTATCAAGCCCAAATTAACTACTTGTTGCAGATTATTCTGCACAAATTAATCATATTTTTCAATTTTGGCAATAAATAGGTTCGCTATCCTTTTTGTAATTTTATTATTGAGTTGTAACTAAAAGGATGGCAAAATCAAGCTCTGATGGTATATGAGTAAACTCAGACATTTTCAAATAACGTCTGCTTGATAAAAGGGAACTCACTCGTCAGCCGTAGCGGTGTTTAACGCTTGATACGCTCGGATGAGCTTTACTTTTATGATGTTTACAATATGGTGCCTTATACAATGTTGAAGTAGAAGTCCTCCAAAAGATGCGAAAGCAATGCAGCTGAAATCGATAAGAAAAGGATGAAAAGGTCGGCCGTCGACATATGGGAAGGGGTCGAAGAACCCTGGGATGAGGTTGACTGGCTGGATATTAATATTGAAGAGATACTTTGGTATATGATCGACATCGACAGCCACACCAGCAACCCCGCAAAGAAGGCCAACAAGAAGTGCCCTAGCTCGCACTGTAAGATGTAAATTAAGCTCCATTTCATAGACTTCCCGTTCACGCTTGATGCGAAGCTCGGTGGCGAGGTCATTGCTGTGATCTACTTTTGATATTGGCCAAGGGCCTGGATACTTCGCGCCTGAAGTACAATAAATATAAATAAAATTATATATTTAATTAAATATTTATGTGATATATACAAGCTATACGTAGGTTAAAAGCGGAAATGGGTTCGTTTCGCTCAACATAGATCGGTAGCTTAGGCATTAGCTGCTATGGGTTTAGCCGTCCTGTATGTTTTTACGTGCACGATCAACATAGAACAATATCCCTAAATTTAACCTGTTATCAAAAATTACTGGCATACAGGCTTTCAATATTAAAAATAGGTATTAATTACAAAAACTTTTTATTAATTCTACTTAAATCATTCTATATGTAGAACGGGTGCTTTAAAAGTTAAGCTCCCGGGAGGCTTTCATATGTATCACCGATCATTCGACGATTTAAATTATTATTTTCTTAATACTTAATTTTAGAATATATAATACAAGTATGGGAAAGTTTATGATTCAAGGGGTATATTATAATACCGTAAACCATATATTTGGTTTATATGGGGGTAGTAGTAATGGGCAAAAAGAGTAACGGGCAGAGCTATCTAACGATCCCTGTCGAGCAAATCGCTCTTGATCAGGGGCGAATACGCAAAACGAAGACTGACATTTCTCAACTGAAAAACACGATTTCCGACGTCGGCCTACTTCAGCCTATCATCGTGCGGAAAACCGCTGAAGGCTACTCCGTCATCGACGGCCAGCGCCGGCTGCAGGCACTCAGGGAACTGGGAGTGCCCGAGCTCATCGTGGGCCGGGATGTGATCATCGACGTCGATGAAACTGAGGCGGATGCTCGCTTCAAGCGGATCATCGCCAACGTCCAGCGGGAAGATATTAATGATATCGAGCTGGGCCACGCTTTTGTGGAATTGAAAGAGCAGTACGGCTACAAGTACAACGAGATATCAGAAATTATCGGAAAAACACCTCATTATGTTTCTGCCAAAGTCGGACTCGCAAAGCGGCTTACCACTGAACTGCAGGATATCATTATTAGTGACTGGGTATCAGCGGAATGTATTCGGAGTACATGTTCGGGCGAAGAG
>CAZJRS010000011.1:0-5493 GCA_964548585.1 uncultured Methanocella sp.
AGTGAATACAGCAGGTAGAACAGTGCGGTCATCAGGGCAATGCTGGGCAGTACAACGCTCCACTGGATGCCCAAGCCAGTATAATCCAGGATCGCAGAGTAAAAGTCGATCAGGAACGTGTATCGGAGTGTCTGTCCGGCCATTATCGGGTACTGGAGAAGATAGTTAGCACCCTGGGAAAATGACGTGATGATCGAGGTGTGGAATGCAATATCTCCGAAAAATGGGAATCCGATATGGTATTCGCCGTTATAAAATCTGAGCAGGCCGAAGTATATCAGGATAAATGATCCTGCGAGGATACCCAGGAACGCCGGTATGTGTTTTCGCTCGACGACCGGTCTGCCCTCCCACGGGCGTTGCCAGGCGATTATGGCTATCATAATAATAGTAGCGGCGATGATGCTTGCAGGCAAGCTGCCAAGGAGAATGTACGCTATCAGCGAGGTCCAGGTAATTAAAATAATTCCGATAACAGGCGAAGCGGCCGCTGCTTCCATCCAGGACAGATTCCCGCGGAAACGTATTGCTACAGTATAGCCGGTGACCACGGTCAGTGTAAAGAACGCGAGGGCTACCATCCCGTACATGAACACGGCTGTAAGTAAAATCGCATAGCTATTAAACCTTTTGAGGCGGCGTCACCTAATTCGCAGTAATATACACCCGCAGTAAACTATATGAATAAACGACAGGAATTTAGCTTGTACTATGAGCAGAGGGGAGAACGTAGTTAAGACCTTATTTGTCCTTATCATATTTGCCTCTATGGCCTATGTGTCTTACGGGTGGCACGGCATCGATAGGGATAATTATCAGATTTCTCCGGACACGCTGCCCAGATACGTCATTCCGATCGAACAGGGTACCTATATCTTCTTCCCTGAGATCCCCTGGTATTCCCAGTGCTGGATGGGTGTACAGATATTACCCGGCGAGCTGGAAGCGACCAAATGGATCAACGAGCATACGGCAAAGACGGATAAGTTCGTCAACGATATTCCCGGGGCAGAACTGGTTATGGGTATGACGACCCGGGTCTCGACCGTAGGTGGCGACTGGGCGAACGCCCCTAACGCTGTGCAGGACATGTATAACAATTCCGAGATATACAGCACTACCGACCCCAGGAAAGCTCATGATCTCGCGACCGCCATGAACGCCTCGTATCTTGTTTCCCCCAAACGCAACGTCTGGGCAGGCGCGTTCGACGGCCCCGGCTACGGAGACAAGTTTAACGATACCCAGTACTTCCAGCCGGTCTACCGAAACAACGACGTAACCATCTACCGGGTGTTACCATGAAAATCGAAGATTATGCCAGGCGATACTGGTACTACGGAGTACTTTTAATCGTCGTTCTCATCGCCCTGTGGTACAGGTCCACAATACTGGGTAATTTCATGATCCCCACCTGGGGTAATACGCTTTACCACGTAGGCATCGAGCGGGAAATGATCGAAACACAGCACTATCCCACGACCGAACTATCCTACGGCGGCGGATTCCCGAACTTCTATGTGCCCGGGTTCCGGCTGCTGGTAGCATCCCTGGCCATTGCGACCGGCATCGATGTCATGGTCATGTCGGGACTGATCGTCATGGTGCTGGGCGTCTTCGGCCTGCTGGCAGTTTACGCAATCGCCTACCGGCTCAGCGGATGTAACGCTTATGTCGCACTCTTCGCGGGATTCTTTTTCCTGCTCTCCCCGGATATCACCGTAAACACAGTCAGGCCTTTCCCCCAGCTGATGGGGTTGTTCGTACTCCCGCTGGCATTGTACTTCCTGATCCGGGAAGATTGGCCGCTGGCTATTCTGATGGCCGTACTGATGGCGCTGACTCACCAGCAGTCTATGTTTGCTATGGTCAGTATTGTCGGCCTGTACATGGTATTCCAGTTCGTATACGCTGCCTTGTACACCAGGAAGTTCAAGAAGCCACTGATGATCGCAGTGACAGTCCTCGCGCTGGGGTTGACGTATGCAGCCTGGCAGATGCTGACGATGGGCACCCTGAATATTCTTAACATCGCCCAGATCACGTACCATGAGGCATGGCCGGTTTCCATGTCGACCATCATCCAGACCGGGCTCTTCGTGCTGCTGTTTATGATTCCGGGCGCAATTTACGTGTTCCTGGCCAACAAGCCGGGGAAACCAGCCGACAACGCCGGCACGCCAGTCAAAACTTCAAAAATACAGCCCCGGAAGAGCTATTCGCTGAATATATCCGCCGATGCCAGGCTTCTCCTGGCGGCATGGATCGTCGCAGCGGTCATTTTATTCAAGAATGAGATGTGGGGTATCTGGCTCTCGACGTTGACTCATATTAACGCGTTTAACCTGTCGACGATGCAAAGCAGGTTTTATACGTATTTCACCGAGGTTGCCCTTATCCTTGCCGCTTTCGGCATATACTGGCTGCTATCCATGATCGATTTCGATCTCCTGCTGGAGAAACCTGAATGAGACGGGAAGTCTGGCTCGGGCTTTCAGCCGCAGGCATCCTGATGATGCTTCCGCTTGGCTGGCTATCCTTGATACTGTTACTGGTCCTGCCCGGGCTGGCCGTTCTCCTGCTTTTGAAAGAAAGAATCACGCTATCCGAACTGGTCGGCATCTCAGGGACTCTATCGGTACTCTTTTTCCCGTTAGCCATCCTGATCGTATCTCCGGTATCGGTCCGGCTAGCCGGTATTCTATTGGGGCTGGTAGTCATCGCAGCGGGTGTCTTCGGCTTCTGGAAACGTAAAAAAATAGAGATCGATACGTCTGACTGGCCTGTGCAGATTATTACAGTACTCATCTTCCTGATCGTGCTGTTCATCTCGCTGAAGACGTTTGTAATCACGGATCAGGGGCTGATGCTGGCAACGACGCACGCTTCTGACCTGAACTGGCATCTGTCGATAGCAGAACGGTTTTCCGTCGAACCACAACTGCCGCCGCAGGACCCTTACCTGCCCGGCTACGAGATCGTCTATAACTGGTTCATGCAGGTCGCGTTCGGGGAAATGACCTTACTGACCGGCGTAGGGCTCTTTGACGCCTTCAAAGTCATGATCACACTGGTCTCAGCATTAATCTTCGTTGACGCTTACCTGCTGGCCAGAGCCGTCTTTAACGATGACCTGAAAGCATCACTCCTGGCAGGTATCGTCTATGTAACCAGCGGTGGATTGTCCTGGCTCTATCTGCTGTACCTGAATCTGACCGGGCAACCGATCGACCTGTTTAAGATCATCATCTATGACTGGCCGGGGATAATGGGCTTGAAATATGATACGACCGCGCTATATTTCTTCCTCCCGCAAACCCAGACATTCGGGATCATGGCGATGATCTTCGGAATGTACCTGTACATCCAGACGATGAGTAAAAAGTCTGTGGCATACGCCGTAGTGACCGGTGTAGCACTCGCTTCGCTGGTCCTGTACCACCTGATCACTGCGTTCCCGGTCCTGGTAGCGCTCGGCTTGTTCTTCCTGTACCTGGTTTACCGTGACAGGGACCAGATAATAAAAAACCGGGACTTAAGGCTGATCGCTATAGCTGCATTACCCCTTGTGATCGGAGCGATCGCAAGCCTTTACCAGATCCTGCTGATGTCATCCAGTTCAGGCTCACAGATCAACCTCGGCCACCACCCTGACGTTTTTATCACGATACTATTCACGATCGGACCGCTGATCCCGTTCGCTCTCTGGGGAATGTACCTGGCCAAGGATAACCTGTATGCCCGTTTGCTCATCCTGTTTGCCGCGTTAAATTTCCTGTTCATCAACATCTTCGTGATGAACATGACGTTAAACACCTACCGGTTCATCGTATACCTGGCACTGCCCATATCACTGTTCGCCGGTCTGGCACTGTCAAAATGGCTGTTTTCACCTAACCGGTGGAAGATCGCTGTAGCTGCACTCGTAATACTCCTGATGGTACCCTCAACGATCTGTATCATTATGTTCTACAATGACTCGTCCTATACACATGCTAATGCCGGCGATGTGAAAGCGATGGAGTGGATCAAGTCCAATACTCCAGTTGACGCGATATTTTATGAAGAGCCTTCTCACTTTGTCCGGCTGCCGGCGATGACGGGTAGAAATGTAGCGTATGCGGGGCAGATTTACACATGGCAATACCATAATGTGGACAAACAGCGGGAGATGGAAGCAATTCTACAGTTAAGTGACCAGGAAGCTCTCTACAATTCACTGCTGACACACAATATAGACTACGTTTTCGTAGGATCCAAAGAACGTGGCTATCCCATAGCAAATACACTACAAGACAACCCCCACGTAACTCAAGTCTACAACGAGGACGGCGTAAAGATTTATCAGGTAAACCATTCATAGGGTGATAAGATGGAAATTTCAATTGTAAACTGGATTGCCTTTATCCTTGCATTCCTTTACCTGCTGATGCTTCCAGGTGCCAATATCATACGCACGATGGACTGGGCCAGGAAAAAGGAGTACAACCTCCCCGAGCTGATTGTCGTGGCTTTCGGCATTAGCGTAGCCATTCTCGTGATCGTCTCGCTGGCACTGGCACTATCCTTCAGCATAGGGCTAAATTTTTATACGTTGATCGTCGCTGAAACTCTGGTAATCATCCTCACTACCAAAGAAGTCCTGGGCTTTTTCCGCTCACTGGTTAAAAAGCCCGCCGCATAAACCGGAGTAACATTGACTCTCATCGATCTTTTAAAAAAGCAGGGATATCATATCCTCGGCAACCATAGTGCAATCAAACCTTGCATGTGGCTGAACCGCTCCATCAAAGCGAAAGGCTCCTGCTATAAGGCGCAGTTCTACGGGATCAGTTCTCACCGCTGCATACAGATGACACCTAGTATTGCCTGCAACCAGCGCTGCCTCCACTGCTGGAGACCGGTAGAAGAGCCCTATACAATCGAGGCGTGGGACCGGCCTGAGCTGATCGTCGAACAAGCCCTGACGGAGCAGCTGCGCTTCGTATCCGGGTACGGTGGCACTGAATCCACTGACAAAGATATGTGGAAAGAAGCGTTCAAGCCTAAACACGCGGCCATATCTCTCGTCGGTGAGCCGACGTTATATCCCTATTTACGTGATCTCATCGAGTTGTTTAAAAACCGGGATATGTCAACTTTTATCGTCACCAACGGTACCATGCCGAGGGTGCTGGAGAAGATCAGCCCCAGCCAGCTCTACATGTCGCTGGACGCACCGGACCACGAGACATACCTGGCCGCATGCAACCCGGTAGAAGACCTCTGGGACCATGTGCAAGAATCACTGGAAGTCCTGGGTTCACGGCCCGAACAACGGAGAGCACTGAGGCTTACGATGGTAAAAGGCCTGAACATGAAAGACCCCGCCGGCTACGGAAAGCAGATCAGTATTGCGAATCCCGACTATGTGGAAGTTAAAGCGTATATGCACCTCGGCTACAGCCGGTACAGGCTTTCCCGGGAAGCTATGCCTCGCCACGAGGAAGTCAT
>CAZJRS010000011.1:5593-43614 GCA_964548585.1 uncultured Methanocella sp.
TCCTCGATATCCAGCCTTTTTTCCGTGACACACCTGGCATTCAGATCGATCACCTGCGCTTCAAGCCCGGCAAGCACATTGTCTACGAGATTATCCTTTTGACGATAGACGATTTCTTTGTGGTCGTGGCCGCATACGATGATAAACCCGTTTCTTTTAAATACGTCCTTTACCTCAGCGAAGGCATCCTCGGGAAGATAGCGATAACCATTAGGATCCGCGTAACTCATACCCTTTTCCGATATACGTTGCCAGGTCGGGGAGAATCTCCAGATCTCCTCGCTATCTGTATCCTCTGTGATTAAAGAGAACTGATCGATAGGCCCTCCATGAGTTGCATAGAGCAAGAGTGCAGGATCGACATACGTCTTCGGCATTCCTTTGAAAAAGCCCTCATAGGCCCTCGCTGCGTGGTATTCCTCGTGAGCGATTATGCTCCTGGGTTCCGGGTGGCTGATCGACCGTTGAAACATGAAAGCCTCCTCATGGTTACCCAGAATTGACACGAGGTTCTCAAGTTCGGTCAGCCGTTCAACTACCTCCCGAGGATAAAAACCTCGCTCCAGGAGGTCCCCCAGGTTGATGATCTTTTTCAATGAGCCATAGCGCTTAAAAAAATCTGCACTAGAGGCTATTGCGATGATCTCGTTCAGCGCCTGTATATCCGCGTGTATATCAGATATGAGAAGGATAGAGCCATCCATCAGTTAGACTATGGCAAGCCAAGGATAAAACTGTTCTCTGTCGAACAAGAAAACCTGATTGTTGAGAACAGTGAATATGTCTGACTTTATGTTTCCATATGATAAATCAATCATTGGCACAGCACAGTGTTCATTATACAACAATACAAATGATCACCTATGCATCATGGCATAGAGGAAATCTGCGATGTGATCCGGGAACGGTTTGACGCAATGGATGAGGCCCGGGAAAAGTCGCTGGCATTATCGAGAAAGATCACCAGAAACTCGGGAGACGCGATCAAAGCCATTCACCGGGAAGAATGGGATCAGTCTAAAAAAATCATCGACGAGACCAGGGAACTGGTATTACAGGTAAATGACATACTGAAAGACTATCCCGATATCTATTATTCAGGCTTTGTCGGCAACGCGCAGACTGAATACGCTGAAGTGTCTATCCTGAACGCCGTCTTGCATGACGAAATCATACCTTCTCCAGACAGTTTAAACATTGACTACGCCGCTTACCTGAACGGCGTGGGTGATACAATCGGTGAGCTCCGCAGGCATATACTCGATATGATCCGCAAAGACCGCCCGGAGTCCGGCGAACGATACCTCGAGCTGATGGACGAGCTATATACCCGGATGATGTCCTTCGACTACCCGGATGCAATCACCCATGGGCTCAGAAAGAAGACCGATGTAGCCCGATCACTGATAGAACGCACCCGGGGTGACCTGACAAACGCGCTGCAGATAAAAGAGTTAAAAGATGCCATGAGCAGGTTCGAACAAAAAATAAAATAAGCTCTATTACTTCTTTTTCTCACACATTATAATTCAGAAAACTTATTTATACCACTTCGTTCAACCAGCAATCGCATGAGACTCCGGCATCTCGTAATTGTTTTTCTGCTCGCATTTATCGGGTATGGTCTGATATGCGGTGTTCTATA
This sequence comes from uncultured Methanocella sp., assembly GCA_964548585.1. GTDB lineage: Archaea > Halobacteriota > Methanocellia > Methanocellales > Methanocellaceae > Methanocella_A. Next base: position 7,239 of record CAZJRS010000011.1, read on the forward strand.
TGCAGTGAACCTTGAGCTCACCAGCGATCACGTCGTGCCAGGGCTCGTCGCCATGGAGTTGTTCAAAAACGGAAACATCCAGTACGACTACCCGGCAGAAGACCCGTACTTATTCACAGACGTCTACACATTTTACGTGCTCCCGCAGATTCTGACCGGGTATAGCCCGACGGCCTTAAGGCTGACCGGGTTTCTGGTTTTCGTGCTGGTCCTGGCCACCTTCTCGTACATTGTTTACCGGTATGGCGGGCTGATCAGCGCGTTAGTCTTCGCAGCATTGCTCACTAATATCAGCCAGTCCGCATATTATTACTTCTTAAGCCCGGAATACCACGTGGGTACGCTACTGGCTACCGGATTACTGATCCTGCTGTTCAACCCCGAAACCATCAAGAGCGTCAGCGGAAAACGACTCGCAGCTTACCTGGTTCTTCTAGGCCTGGTAGTGTTATCAGACAACCTGATCATTGCGTTTTTCATCGTCCCGTACCTCCTCTATTACCTCGTACACTACCGGTTCAAGAAAACAGATGATACCACCAAGGCTGGCAAGAAAAAGGCCGCAGAAAAAGCTTCAGAGACCAAAAAGAAAACATTCATCTTACTGTTAATCGGGGTAATCACCGCTATCATTTACTTCTATAAGAGGTTCCAGCCCACGATTTTACCAACAATATTACCCCGTTTCCTGCGTAAAGGCGATAACTTGTTTAGCCTGGACTCATCGATACTCACCCGTTTGTCCCTGTACATCCAGTCAATCACGATGCTGGTGAGCCGGGACCTCTATAGTATTGTGACCAGTCAGCTGACAATCACGGTCGTTGCTTTTTCCGCCCTGTTTCTACTGGTACTGGGCTATGCGATCATCCGGTTTAACCCGAAGGCAAATTACCTGAATGTGATGCTGCTTAGCTCGTTCGGCATCATGTTCGTTTCCTACATTTTTACGACTTACGCCATCGATGCCATTTCCGCCAGGTTCCTGATCCTCAGCTCGGTCTCGATCTTCGTGGTCATAGCGCTGTCTTTCCGGGAAAAGGAAGACTCACAACAGCGTAAACTGGTCTATCTGGCAGCGATCGCACTGCTCTTACTGGCAACGGTGCCCGCCAGCCTGTCAAGCGTATCGGCGCTCAGCTACAAGCCGAACGAACCGCATTACCAGGCTATCAGATTTCTCGAGGATAACAATGTCACCATCGGCTATTCCGATTATGACAATGCCAACCTGCTGACCTACCTGTCCAACGATCGGGTGAAGCTGCGCTTGATCCGGGATGCCCCGGAAGGTTATGGCCGCCCGGTTCCCAGGGGATATCTGGAAAACATATGGCTAAGCTCAGAGCGCTGGTGGTGGACGCTTCCCACAAACTACTCTGTGGTGATCAATAAAAACGGTGAGCTGAACTCCTCTATGGCCAGAGTCGTCAGCAAATACCCACCCACAGAAACCCTCTACTTCGGGAATTATACGATCCAGAGATACTGAGTAGCCCATTTAGCGTTATGCAAAATATTTTAATTGTAAAAGATGATTCAATAGCAAAGTAAAGAAAAAAGTAATGATAGGTAACTTGGAGATTAAATCATGAGCTTCCCATGCGACAAACCAGTACTGGTGACCTGCGGCCTGCCCTACGCTAACGGCAGCGCGCACATCGGCCACCTCAGGACGTATATACCCGCGGACATGTTCGTGAGGACCCTGAGGATGATGGGCCAGGAAACGGTTTTCGTCTGCGGTTCGGATGCACATGGCACCCCTATCATCGTTAATGCCGAGGAACAGAAGATCACTCCTCGTCAGCTCGTTGACAAGTACCACGTTCAGTTCGACTCTATCTTTAAAAAATGCGGAGTCATTTTCGACCGGTACGGAAACACTGATGACCCGACTAACCACGCTCGTACGCAGTCTATTGTGAAAGACTTGCAGAACAACGGCTACGTATACCCGAAGGAGATCAAAGTAGCTTATTGTCCGAAATGCCAGCGCGGCCTGCCCGACCGGTACGTGGAGGGTGTATGCCCCTACTGTAGCTCGATCGCAAGGGGCGACGAATGCGACATCGGGTGTCAAAAACACTTGGAACCCGGGGAAATCTTAGACCCGAGATGCCGGGTATGCGGCACCAAAGCAGAAGTCAAGACCCAGGAGCACTTCTTCTTCAAGCTCTCTGAATTCGGCGACTTCCTGCAGGAGTACCTGAACACACTCCATGCGACACCCAACGCGGTCAACTATGCCATGGAGTGGGCAAAGGAGCTCAAAGACTGGTGCATTACTAGAAACCTTGACTGGGGAGTCAAGTACCCCGGCCACGATGACCTCGTAGTATACGTATGGGTTGATGCCCCCATCGGATACATCGCATTCACCGAGGAGTACGCTAACGCCACAGGCAAAGACTGGCAGGCCCTCTGGAAGGGCGACAGCCGGATCATTCACTTCATCGGCGGGGACATCATATACCACCACTGTATCTTCTGGCCTGCCATGCTCAAAGGGGCCGGATACACGCTGCCATGGGGCGTCGTGGCCTCAGGCATGATCAAGGTGAACGATAAGAAGTTCTCCAAGAGCAGAGGGTACATCGTATGGGTCGAAGAAGACTACCTTGCTCACGGGTTCCACCCGGACCTGCTAAGGTATTACATTATCAGCTACACGTCCCATACCAAGGACATAAACTTCTCCTGGACCGAGTTCCAGACAAAGATCAATAAAGAACTTGTCGGCAGCTATGGTAACCTCGTCAACCGTGTGCTCACTTTCATAGACACCAAGGGCGTGGATGTCCACGGCACGATAGACCCCGCCATAGCCACTGCGATCAAGACCGCGATGGACACTGTAAAGACAGAGATCGGAAACTATGAGTTCAAGAAAATCTGCGATTCGATCATAACGCTATCCGATGTCGGCAACACGTATTTCCAGAGCCATGAGCCCTGGAAGCTAATCAAAGAGGATAAAGCCGCATGTGAGCAGGTACTATACAACTGCGTACAGATCGTAAAAGCGCTGGCCATTCTCTCCGAGCCAATAATACCGGAAAAAGCCTCGGAGATCTGGGGTATGCTGGGCTACGACCCGGTGACGCTTGCACAAGCCCGCATCGACGATGCCCTTGTACCCTACGAGAACATCCCGAGGCCAAAGCCCAGGATCCTGTTCACCAAGCTCGAAGACAAAAAGATCGCCGAGATGACTGGGATCCTCAACGAGCGGGTCAGGCAGGCCGAGGCAAAGCTCACCGGCAAAAAAGAGCAGGAAGAGCTGGAGCCCCAACTACCGCCAATCACCATCGACGACTTCGCGAAAGTGCAGCTCAAGGTCGGCAAAGTAGTCTCAAGCGAGAAGATCAAGGGCAGTAAAAAGCTGCTCAAAAACCTGATCGACCTGGGAGAAGATCAGCCCCGCCAGATCGTATCCGGCATCGCAGAAGTCTACACCCCGGAAGAGATGGTCGGAAAGACGGTGATCGTCATCGCAAACCTGAAGCCCACCAAGATCATGGGCGTCGAATCGAATGGCATGGTCCTGGCCGCCGACTCCAATGGCGCTACGCTGCTAACGGTAGAAAAGCCATCCGAACCGGGCACTAAGATCAGGTAAACATTACTGACACGGGGCGCTCCTGTCCCCGGGTCACTTTTCTATTTAATAGTAACCATCTGATCCGATCTTATTTTCTTCCGTGGGCGCAGCCCACACCCAAAACTTTTAGTTATATTACTGATATAGCTAAAAAGCAATTTTATGGTTCAGGTGATTACATGACATTACCGGAGTACTTTAAGTGCGTCATCACTAACTGGGATTATATTTACGGGCTTTGCAGGACCATCTCCAAAGATGTTCGCAAATCCGAGTACAATCCGGATGTAATCGTAGCATTAGCCCGGGGTGGCTGGTTTGCCGGCAGAGTGCTGTGTGACTTTTTAAACCTGAACGATCTGACGAGCCTTAAAATTGAGCACTATACCGGTACTGCGAACCCATCGGACGGTCCGAAAGTGAGGTACCTGTTCGACGGTGACTCGGTAAAAGGCAAACATGTGCTGATCGTCGATGACATTACCGATACCGGTAAAAGCCTGATGACGGCCAAAGAGTACATCTCAAAGTATGAACCGGCTTCGGTCAGGACTGCTACGCTACAGCATCTGAAATGTTCCCAGTTTAAAGCCGACTACGTAGGCGAAGTACTGGATGAGTGGGCGTGGGTAGTATTCCCCTGGAATTTCATGGAAGACATGTGCGATCTGACCTGCCAGGTAGTAAACAAGGAACAACTGCAGGTGTTTACACAGAACGATATCAAGGCATGCTTGAAAAAATACAACCAGATCGAACCGACCTATTTTGAGATCAGCCAGCCCGGACGCATGCTAGAGGTCATATGCGAGATGGAGTACCGAGGTAAAATCCGCCCGACCGGAAACGATCGCTGGCAAATGTTATCGTGAACAAATAGTCAGGGAGTGACAATATATCGGCGGACATAGAAAAGACTGACACGACGCTTTATATCATCGAGCGTCACGATAAAAGCGCCCGTATAGCTTGCACTACCGGTAAGATCACAATCAACATCAAGCATGGGATTGACAAAGACATCCTCGCGCTCATCCTGCTATCGCTCTCCAACGTCGATTCCACCATGGTCTACGAGTTCGAAACACTCTGCCCCTATAACGATATCAACAGCTATCGTCAGGACGACTATATTGTCATATCCTATTCCAAAGCAGGGGATGCCTACAAAACAATTTTTAACGTCCCGTTCTCCCGCCGCAAATCGCTCCGCCGGCTAGCCATGAGCATGATCGACCGCCTCAAAGCAACAGACGTTGACCTGGCCCTCCTCTGGGACGGCAACCCCTCAAAGATCACCCAGCTATACGAGGAACTCGGCGACAACAACAGCTGGCGTCTGCAGAAAATCGAGGCCAACAAAGAAGCGTGATTTATACACGGTCTTTTATCCTTGTTAGTTTACTCATCACTACAGCCCTTTATGTTGCGAAGCAACCGCCATGTGCGGAAAACCTTTATTAGGTAGTTAGTCAATAAGGGACTCAACCATCTATCCCACTGAAGGAGTCGTACATGTCCGATATGCAAGTAAAAGCCCCTCGCACAGAAGCTGTGTTAGACACCAATACCAACCAGGTTGTTACGGACACAATGATTTCCATTGCCGAGAACCTGATTGATGTCGCAGATTGTATTGATCAGTCAAGCCTTGATGAGTTCGCAAGCATGCTGATGTCAGCAAACCGTATCTTTATCATGGGAGCGGGCCGCAGCGGACTGGTCGCGAAATCATTTGCGATGAGGCTGATGCACATTGGTTTCCAGGTCTATGTCGTCGGTGAGATTATTACGCCGGCAGTGACGGCTGGCGATGTCGTGGTTGCGATTTCCGGCTCGGGCAACACTCGTACGATCTCTGAGTTTGGAGAGATCTGTAAAAAGCTGAATGTTAAGCTTATCACGGTTACGTCTACCAAGAATTCGACATTGGGCAGACTGTCTGATCTGTCTGTGGTGATTGACGGCAAACAGAAGCCCAGCCCGGGTAAGGAATATATGGAGCGGCAGTTAAGGGGTAACCATAAGTCGCTGACTCCCCTGGGCACGATGTTCGAGCTTACGGCTTCAGTCTTCCTGGATGCGTTCATCGCAAAGATGATGGTGCTTCGCGGGGTTGACGAGTCATTCCTGAAGCAAAGGCATACTGTGCTTGAGTAAGTGAAGCAGTTGCCAGTAGATCAATAAATTATTTTTCAAGCCATATTAAATCAATCTAATAGTTATATGGCCAATATTTTACATGATTTTGCCGTATAACCGTCAGTCAGCTTTTTAATCCATTGCGGTTAATGATCTCCTATGCACCTGTGGAAAATAGCCTCTTTTTTTGGGCTGGTGACGCTTGCAGTCACAATGCTATCTATTTGTACGGTGGTGGGAGAAGAAAGCATACCCGTCTCAGATCTTACAATGGTAATCAACGACAAGGGAGCCATTCATTATAAGATCGTTCAGACATTACCGATCAGCAGAGACGGTTTTACCACTTATCATTTCGAACTTCAAAAGCAATATCGACCGGAGAACCTTTCCATATACGACTATACAACAGGAAAACCTCTTGGGCTCAATAAAAAAGAGCTGGAGAACGTCTATATTTATGATGTGAATTTTGACCGACCCTACTTTAACGGTTACACCTTCGTCATTGAGTACGATAATCATAATCGCATTGTCGACGAAGGTGCCGGAGTCTATAGCATTGGCATGCGGCCAGGTATAGATATCAATAAAGTCGAGCGGATTTCCACCGTGGTTTTACCTGAGAAAAACTTTACCTATCTCGATTATAACCACGCGCTGGATAAGCCGGTTTCCGTTGAAGACGTCGACGGGAGAAAGACCATCCGCTTCAGGAATATCAGTAGTGCTCCTACCGATTACGCATGGGAGGTCCGGTTCAAAGCCGTAGGTATCAAAGAAGAAGTCCGTACGCCGAAAAGCGGAGTTCCGGTCGAAGTGCCGGGTATGACTGCATTCACCGCACTTATGGCAATTGCAGTAGTGGCAAGGCGATTCAAGAAATAGCACAAGTTCCTGATGGTGATCTATAGTGAAGACGTGGAAGCTGGCAATGTTCCTACTGGCCATCGTAATAATTGTACCCTGCGTATGTTTAGCTATTGATCAGATGAAGCAAACGAGCGGCGATTCGATCGTATTCATCGAGCACAAGACTAATGCCCGGGGCCAGCTGATTTATGGGACCTATGCTGGCGAAACGCTTTCAGGGCAGGAATACATCTATGATGCTGAAAATGAGCTGTTGACGTGTACTGAGAAATTGTATGTCAACAGTTCGTTGAAAGCCCTTGTCGGAACCACCCATAGCCGGATGCAAGCTGCCGGAAACGGCCTGTCAACCCAGATCAGCGGGATCTATTCACTACCGGCATATGCCGGCCGGGTCAAAATCAGCGAGGTGCTCGAAAACGGTACCGTGATCTTGCTGTATAACGGGTCTGTGATACGGTTAGCACCCGGGGAACGATGGGAACAGATCTACTCGGAAAACGTGGAGACGAAGGATTACCGGGTTAAGATAGTAAATTCGGATATCATCAAGAACAATGGGAAAATACCGGTATACTAGATAAATCCCGGATGTTCAGGCGAACCCTGCCTTTGCCACACAATGATTAATGCTTTGAATGGCAAATAATATAAAAATAGAAAACGATTTTTCACGCCCGGTTACTTAACCCAGCATCCTGGCATAGGCGGTCTCGTCCCAGTCAAAGATCTCCTGCAGACGTTTACACATTTCGACGGCAAGATCGTTAGCGTTCATATACCGGTATTTTTGTTCCAGGTCATCCAGAAATTCGTGTGACCATGTGCCGGATATCCTGAACTCGATCTCGCACATTTTGGCGAGGATCTCTTTTTTTGTCATATCCACACAACCGGTGGGATAGCATACTTCTGCAAGCTCTTCAAGGCCTTCGGCCCCATTAATCTCGTTATCCAGCAGGTGCTCAAAGTCAACTCTCATGTAATTATCTCCTGTCAGATTCCGTTTTCACTGGATTCATCAATCTCCCAGCCGAGCTTTTCCGTAATGACCCAATACGCCATCTGAGGCGGTATCGCGCCCATCTCGGTACATATGAGATCGATGTAGCTGTGCGGTGTTATGTCAAAAGCCGGGTTGGCTACTTTCAGCATAGGCCACTTCTTCTGATACTCCGGGCTTAACACTTCAGCAGGGTCCCGCTCTTCGATCTCTACGAACTCGCCCAGCAGCGTCCTCGGACTAAACTTATAGGTTTCAGCCGCAACGATGAATGGGACTCGCGCTTCGTGAGCTGCAAGCGATAGCTGAGATGTTCCTACTTTGTTGATCAAGTTACCGCTTACGGTGATCGCATCCGCGCCTACGACCACTACGTTCGCTTTTTTCATGAAGTACCGGACCGCCGAGTCGAGGATTAATGTGGTCGGTATTCCGGCTTTCTGCATGATATCAACGGTCAGATAGCCCTGCATTCTCGGCCTGGTTTCCGTTGCGATGACGCTAATCTTCTTACCGCTCCGGTGGGCTGTCAGAATGATCTCAGCAGCCGCAGAGGAGTTGCAATGCGTCATGATCGTGTCGCCATCTTTTATGCGTCTTGCGCCGATTTCTCCGATCGTCTGCACGGCCTTTTCCGAACTCTGGATAAAGGTGTCCGCATTGGCTATGATCTGACTTCGTGCTTCAGACACTGAACTCGCCTTGTAACGCATGACAATGCGCAACGCATTTGGCAACGATACCGCGGTCGGACGTGTCGAATATAGCAGCTTATATGCGGCTTTCATCTTCGCATTGAACTCTTCGAGGCTGTCGGTCTCCAGTGACTTTGCTTCTTCCTTTAAAGCAAGGGCCGCTGCCCTGGCGATTCTTCCTGCGCCCCGGATCTCCATGTTTTTGATTTTTGCTGCGGTTTCGGTTAATACGGTCATCTTTTATAGTCCTCGCGAATAGCGACATCGATTGCTTATAGTTAATATCTATGAAATGTTAAATCCTTTTGCATTCCCTGGGAATAAGTTTGAAAAATAGGGGCGCTGTGCGGTGACTGACCTGAAGCAGTCTCCTACACAACCAGGACGAAGTTCTCTCTTGCATACTGCCAGAGGTGAATTTCATCGTGCGACTCTCCGCAGGAGAGAAAAACGTTTATACGCAATCTTCATACAGAACCGTATGCTAACCTGGCTATTCTAACCAGCCGGAGGGTGAACGGAATGGATGAAACACTTGTTATTGACGGGATTAACATCTGCTATGATCTGTCAGGCAGCGGGGAACCAGTGATCCTGATCCATGGCCTTGGCGTGGGGAGAACAGTCTGGAATCGGCTGGCTGAAGATGCATCGAAACTATTTACCGTATACTCTGTCGATCTACCGGGGTTCGGGTGCTCGGATGCACCAGACCTGCCTTATGGAGTTCCGTTCTATGTTGAGTTCTTGCTTAAGTTCATGGACGAGGCAAATATCAATAGAGCGACAATCGTCGGATCGTCTATGGGTGGCAGGGTCGCAGCCTTGTTTGCGGCAAAATATCCGGAGAGGATATCAAAACTGGTACTCATTGCCCCGGGAGGACTAACTCCGTCACATAGCCGGCTTTCTGATGCTTCCTGGCTGATGGATGCAAATTTCTGGCTGATGTCAAAAAACAGGGCATTGTACAGGAAATCCTTTGAGGATTCATTCGCCGATACAGAACAGATCCCGGAGTGGCTCGTGGACCAGGGGTGGTCTATGATGAAAAATCCGGCCTATCGTAGAGCTTTCTTAAGGAATGCCCAGTATCTTTCCCGCCCCGATCCGGCTTTCAAGGATGCCCTTGGATTGATCAAGGCTGAGACATTGATCATCTGGGGCACAGAAGATCATGTTATTCCTTCATCGGATGCCAAAAAGTTTGCTGATTTAATCAAACATTCCGAAGTCCGGATACTGGAAAAGTGCGGACACATGGTTCTACTGGAGTGCGGCAACCAGTGTAATGACTTGATCCTCTCGTTCATCGGCGAAGAAGACTTGTACTATGCCAGCGAAGAAATGTGATCAACCAAAAAGTAGATTTTAAATCATTACAATTTTATCTGCATTCACAGGTGTGCCAAATGACCGAACTCTATGATCTCACTGTCGGTGGTATCCGGTTTAATAATCCCGTAGCCGTCGCGTCGATGGCGGGGGTAACCGATAGCGCTTTCTTCGAAAGATGCACTGATGCCGGATTATACATCCTCGGGGGATATAGTCTTGATGAAGCGACTCTGGCTGCTTCGGAAGAGATCTCCAGGAGGGGCCGGAAAGAATTTCTCACGGACAAGCCGTTCGAATTGATCGAAAGCGAGCTGAAGAAAGTTTCCGGGAGAGGCGTCGTCATCGGTATCAACGTCCGGGCAACCAGCCTTGAGCCGCTTTTACAGGCCGCAGAACTGGCCAAAAAATATGGGTCCGTACTTGAGCTAAACGCCCATTGCAGACAGGAAGAAATGGCCGCAATCGGCGTCGGCGAGGTAATGCTTAAAGACCGGGTGGGACTGTCCCGGACGGTTGCAGAGCTAAAGAAGACCGGCGTGGTCTTATCTCTAAAAATGAGGGCCGGTATTGTGGATGAAGTGCCATTGCTCAGGCTGCTGGAAAAAGCCGGCCTCGATATCGTCCATATTGATACGATGGGTACAAGGGGTCCGAATGTGAATCTCCTCAAGCGGATCCGGGATAGTACCAGACTGTTTATCATTGGCAATAACTCGGTTAACAGCTACGAATCAGCTCAGGCAGCATATTCTGCCGGGAGCGATATGATCTCGCTGGCCAGAACCGTCATGGATGACCCTAAGATTATCAAAAGCCTGGTCGCGTTCACGGATGATCAACAACGCATGTCCGGGTGGTATAATGCTCCTTCGCATATATGCCGGGGTGGAGATCTCCGGGGACTGACATGGTGCTGCCCGCCCATTAAAGACTGCCCGATTCACATGGCCCTCCGCAGGGCGAATATGTCGCCTGATCAGTTCGCCAAAATCAAGCTGGAGATGGGCAAAGGCACTAAGCTGGAAAGCGGCACCTCGACCTGTTTTGGAAATATGGTATGGTGTTGCAAATTCAACAAGGAGTGCTATCTTCGGAATGGTTCCATGGAAGAGAAATCGATGGACATGAAAGAGTACGTCAAGCTTAAAAAACAGCTATCGGATGAGATCGTCAGAAACATCGATAAAGATCGGGTTGTCTCGTAATATGGAACGACTACCGACTCCTTCCTATATTGCCCGATGCGCGACACTGGCCATGGTCCTGGAAGTCACAGGCACACCGAAGCCCGGCAACATCGATCGTGACCACGACTACGCCGATACGAAGTACGAAGATTTTATCGCCGCAGCCATCGGAGTCTACCCCGTTCTCGAACGGGCCTGCCGAACCGATGGCATCGGTCAGCTGATCCTGGACGCATCCGAGGAGAGCACATCCTGGCAACAAGGCGGAAATACCCATTTCGGCGCGTATATCCTGTTGTTCCCGCTGATCAAAGCTGCAGCAACCCGGCCGTCTGATCTGCAAAGTACTGCAATAGAGATCGCCCGAGATACTACTGTAGACGATGCGGTGGATTTTTACAAGGCGTTTGGCAAAGTACAGGTAAAAATGAAAGGATCGGAGGATCTGGATGTCAGCGATGAAAAATCTCTGGAGGATATCAGACAGCGTGGGTTGACACTATTTAACATCCTGGAGATATCCTCTAAAAATGATATGGTCGCCCGGGAATGGGTAAATGGTTTCGCCAGGTGCTTCAGAGCGGCAGAACTCATCGCAGAGCGAAGACTGACAGGTACCCTTAACGATTCAGTGGTATTAACCTACCTCGATTTGCTTGCGGATGAGCCAGATACATTCGTGGCTAAGAAGTATGACCTGGATAAGGCGATCTACGTACAAGGCCTCGCTATCGACGTACAGGAGCGCAGGATGACACTGAACGAGTTATCGAACCGGCTGTACTGGGAGAAGATTAACCCGGGATCGACAGCGGACATCATCATTGCCGGTCTGTTCATTGCACTGATTCGAGGCATGAGGGTTTAGGATGCTGGATGAGATATTTCCGGAAGGCATCACCGAAACCATTGTGACCACCTTATCCTCCGAAGGCATACCTAACGCAGCTCCGATGGGCATTGTGAGAAGAGGCCCAAATCACTTTATCGGAATGTATCCCGGCACCCACACCTACCGGAACGTACAGGAAACAGGATTTCTGGTGGCTAACATCGTCGCGGATCCGATGATCTACGTGATCTCTGCCTTTGAAGACCTGGACAATGCATATTTTGAGTCTAAAGATGGTCAACCACCCGTGATTACGGATGCTGCTGCCTGGGTATATTTCAAAGCAGAAGTCGATGGGGTAGTCAGGCTGACTCCTGAGCATACTGTGATTGTTAAAAGGACTGTACCCAGGTTTAGCCGTGGATTCGCATCAGTCATCGATGCCACGATCACAGGTACCCGGCTCAAATTATTAGGGGAATCGGGGAAGCAGCGCATCCGAGAAGACGAGATCATCGTCACGAAGTGCGGAACGCCCCGCGATATAGAGGCAATGGAAAAGCTGAAAAAGATACTGGACATCTAATAGTCACATTGTTTTAAATTTTTAAAAAAGATTAAGATTTTTTGTTGCGGGCAATGATCTGTACGATGCCCGCCAGTACGCCGAGGAGGAATCCGAGGCCTGTTAAAAGCAGTCGGGTTTTACCGGAGACATCTATGCCGGTCAGCATCTGGATGCCCCCGGTCAGAGTGCTGTTGAAATCCGGGAACATTTCGATGACCCAGCCTGCGATATACCCGACAACGGCACCGAAAATCGCACTTAAAATCGCTCCAAGTACCATAAAGATTACTCTCCAGTCAGTGCTTTTTTAATCTTTTGAAAATATAAAGCTGTCTGTTTATTTCAGCTTATTCTTGATCTTCTTGATTTTTTCGATGTACTGCGAGGTTTCTTTTCGTTTCCTCTCCTCCAGAATGCCCAGGATGTGATCCATTGAACCGGAGAGCCTGTAATGCATGACTTCGCGTTCATCATCCTTATCAGCCTTTTTTGTCCCGGCAACGATCTTATCTTCCCGCAGCTTTTTTAGAATGATGCTTACGGTCGAAGACTTGATACCGGTGATTATCTCGATCTGCCGGCTGGTACACGCCTGATGAAGCGCAAGGCAGATGATGATCTTAGCCATAGATCTGCTCAGCCCGAAATTTTCCAGCAGCTGTACATATTCTTCATCTTTTTCATCAAGTACGATAATTTCCGCTTCTCTCATTTTTTCAACCTTGAGCCAACCTTGAAATAAATGTAAAATTTGATAATTCATTAATAGGTTATATTACTTTGCTTTTAAGGCATAATTTCTAAAACAATTAAATATTATTAGCTTGTTTATTGAAATTAGGTGTTTTGTCGAATAATCGGTAATATTCACAGATTATTTCGAAATATTTTAAACTTTTCTGTACTTTAAAAAATTTATATGGACAATAATTGTTCTATATTTCTCGAATTATGTAAAAACATGGCACAGCTGTCCCTTTTCTTTTTTGATTATATAAAGTTAAATATTTACGTGTGAGCAGTGAAGCAGGGTAGAAGAGTCGGACAATCCGGGCGAATATTCAAATGAACTGGTTAAAATTAAAAAATGGAATTTTTACTCATTTTAATGAGTAATATTTTTCTTTTCCGAAGAACCGCCCACGTTTGAAATCCTGGGTTCTTTGTCTGCTGCGTGAGGCTGATCACTCAGTACCATGATCTCGTAGAGTTTGGCATAGTTTAAGCTTGTCGAGACGCACCCGGACTGATCGAGAATGACGCCCATCGCCGGTATTTTATGCCGGTGCATCATATCCAGGCCTTCGCGGACTTCGCACAGACAGCCTACCCCGATGATGGCTTCTGGCTGGTATTGCCTGATCATCCTGACGATGAAGCTCGACCCCGGTACGATAAAAAACTTGTAACCCAGCTTTTTCGCTTCAGTTCTCGCAGCCGATATGCCACAAGCTCCGCAATCCTTACACATGATCCCTTCAGGTGACAGCGCTGCAGGGCAGTGAACTGATCGCAGGCACTGGGGAACAAATATTGCTCTTTTGCCAAAAGGTATTTTCCGGAACAAAGGGCATACGGCCCGGTTTTTCATGTTGATGCCGGTCCGGTCGATCCGGCTTTCCCCGACCCCGAAGGTACGAAAGATCATCTTGAGGGGGCTTTCAAAGAACATCAGGCCCGAGATCACCAGATTTGGAAAAAGGATGTTACCGGTTTTAAACGAATATGCCAGTAGAACTGCTATGATCCCGATGACAACAACTGTTATCACTAGAAGAATCAGCATCAGCGAACCTACGATTAACGCAAGATAATATAAGAGCCCAACCACCGTTTCCACAATACCCATATGGTACTGGTAAATAATCACAGGCTATATATAGCTTCCTGAAAATTGCAGAACAAAGAATCCTGCAATCTTTTTATACTTTAGCGTATTGTAGGAAATGAGGTACGATGTCTAACTTAGAATTTTTACTGGGTAATGAGGCAATCGCCCGCGGGCTCCTCGAAGCGGGGATCGACGTAGCCACGGGCTACCCGGGTACTCCTTCGTCGGAGATTCTCACATCACTGGCTCCGCACGGAGAACAGCGTAAATTTCACATCGAGTGGTCAGTAAACGAAAAGGTAGCGCTGGAAGTGGCCATAGGTGCCTCCTGGGCCGGTGCCCGTGCGGTATGCACGATGAAACACGTCGGCTTGAACGTGGCTGCAGACCCCTTCATGACACTGTCCCATACGGGCGTTGTCGGCGGCCTGATGCTTATCTCTGCGGATGACCCGTTCTGCCACTCATCTCAGAACGAACAGGATACGAGGATATATGCCCGATTCGCAAAAGTCCCCTGTTTTGACCCACAGTCTCCCCAGGAAGCCAAGGCAATGATCGAGTATGCCTTCGAATTTTCCGAGAAGCACCAGATCCCGGTCGTATTTCGACCGACAACCAGAATTTCCCATGGCAAGTCTGACGTTACCATCGGAGAACTGCCGACCACAGGACGAGAAAAGAAGTTTGTCAAGAACGTGGAACGGTTCGTAGTGCTGCCGAAGCATACCCGGGCTCTGCTCAAGAAGCTCAATGCAAAGCAGGAAGTCATGGCAAAAGAACTGGCAGCTTCCCCCTGGAACCGGCTGTCGTTGAAGCCAGGCGCAAAGCTGGGAATCATCGCTACAGGCGTATCCAGCGTGTACGTCGAAGAAGTACTGGCCGGAATCGAAGAGCCAGTATCTTACCTCAAAATCGGAGCCTATCCCATCGACTCTGATCTGCTAATAAAACTCGCTTCAGCAGTAGACCGAATATTAGTCATAGAAGAACTGATGCCTGTGGCAGAAGAGCAGGTCCGCATGTACGCACGTAATGTGATGGGCAAGTTAACCGGGGAAGTCCCTCACGAAGGCGAGTTCGATGTGCTGTCCGTATCGAACCTGATCCGTAAGGCGCTCGGTATGCCCATCTGTACTCCACCCGTACCTCAGATCTGCGTGGAATTGCCACAGCGACCTCCTGCAATGTGCCAAGGCTGCCCACACAGGTCTACCTTCTATGCGTTAAAGGCCGTTTTCAAAGACGATTCGATTTTCGCCAGTGACATCGGCTGCTACACGCTTGGGACCCAGATGAATGCCGTCGACACCTGCCTCTGCATGGGCGCCAGCATCACCATCGCATCAGGTCTAAGCGTATCCGGCATCAAAAACCACGTAGCATGTACAATCGGCGATTCCACGTTCCTGCATACCGGCATCCAGGGCTTGATGAACGCCGTATATAACAAGGCGAACATCACCGTGGCAATCCTGGATAACCGGACTACCGCAATGACAGGCCACCAGCCCCACCCGGGCATCGGCCACACCATCACCGGCCAGCCATCCGACGAGATCTCGCTGGAAGCGATCGTTAAAGCCTGTGGAGTAAAATACCTGCAGACGGTAGACCCGTTCGACATGGAGACAACAAAAGCTGCCTTCAGAAAAGCATACGATACCGAGGGCGTTAAAGTCATTATAGCCCGTCAACCATGCATCATCACCGCAAAGCGAGATGGCATCAAACGTAAGCGTTATGAAGTCGTGCCGGAGCTTTGTGAGGGGTGTCGCCGTTGCATAAAGTTCGGCTGCCCGGCGATGGAGTTCAAGAACGGTAAAGCAGTGTCCAACGACATGTGCGCAGGCTGCGGAGTATGTGCAGACCTCTGCCAGTTCGGGGCGATTAAGGTCAGGAGTCAGTAACATGGCCACAATATTTGATTTAGTCATCGTAGGAGTCGGAGGCCAGGGTGCGATCCTGGCTTCAGACATCATCGGTAAAGCCGCAGTCGCAGAAGGCCTTCCCGTGACCGCATCCGAGACACATGGCATGGCCCAGCGTGGCGGTGCAGTAGAGAACCACGTCCGCATCGGTTGCAAGTTCGGAAGCTTAATCCCCGCCGGCGGAGCCGACTGCCTGATGAGCATGGAGCCCCTAGAAGCGCTGCGCTTTGCCAGGTACATCAAACAGGATGGCGTAGCAGTCATCAACACCGAGAAGATCGTGCCAGTGTCAGTATACTCGAACAAGGTCCCGTATCCCGAGCTTGACCAGATCATCGAGATCATGGAAAACATCACTCCGAATGTCAAGGCAGCAAACTTCACCGAACTGGCTAAAAAAGCCGGAGCAGCACAGGCACTCAACGTTGCGATGATCGGAGCAGTCTCACTGCACATGCCACTGAAAGTGGAGACGTTAAAAGAAGTCATCGCGAAATCAGTACCACCGAAGACAGTTAACGTCAATTTGAAAGCTTTTGACCTCGGGCGCGACGCTTAATAAAAACCACAAATAAGCAACGCCTCATTTTTTTAATCATAGCGACACAGCATTTACTTATCAATAACTAAATGATTAAGCATTTATTACAAATCTTGCTGTGCAGCTGTGGTTAGAAAAGAAGCCGCTGTGCCGCTGTGGCTGCAAAAGTTAGCTATTGCGCTATAGTAAGCAGTTTATTTTCGCTCGGCGATATACATCCCGGCGCAGACAGCTATGCCGCCGATGATGGCTGGTAGTGTCATGCTTTCCCCTAATATCAGCCAGGCCAGGACGATGGTGGACAGTGGTACCAGGTAGATGAACAGTGCCACTCTTGATGCATCCATTTTTTCCAGGGCTATGTTGTAAATGAGATAGGCGATGATGGAGCAGAAGATCGCCAGGAATATTATTGCTCCGATGGTAGGCAGGGGTACTTCAAGAAGATTCTGATGTGGTGTCAGTACATAGAATGGAATGATACCGATGGTACCGAAGATGAACAAGTAGTTTAAAACTGTCAGCGGATGGTATTTTGAAGCGATTTTCTTTCCGAAGATCGAATATACTGACCACAGCAAAGCGCAGACCAGGATCATCAGGTCTCCTAACACGTGTGGTCCTGTTCCGAGTGATACATTCCCTCCTGAAACCAGAAGCACCACACCGCCAAAGCCGATGGCGGCTCCCAGGATCTTATTGATCGACAGCTTTTCCGCCAGGAACAGTGCGCTGAGGAACATGATGAAAAATACCGAAGTATTGATGAGCAGTGACGCGTTGATCGCCGTGGTGTAGCTTTGCGCAGTAACCTGGATCACGTACTGAAGAGTGACCCCCGTGAGAGCCATGATTACGAGTACGCCCAGATCTCGTAGTTCTATCCTGAGTATGCTCCACCCTTTCCATGCCAGCGTAACCAGCACGAGCAGGGGTGCCGCGATAAAGAATCGCAAGGCGACGATCTCGATCGGGCCCATGCTTTTCAGCGCGATGGCATTAGCGATGAATGAACCTCCCCAGAATACGTTGATGATAAACAATCCGAGAAAGATGGGAACGTTATTTTGTTGTACTTTGCCATCGGCCATGTGATCACCTGTAAATGTGAGATTTTATCATAAAGGCATTGCTACCTGCTATGCTGAGTCAGGACTGGTGCTTCAACTGGTGCTTCAACTGGTGCTTCAACTGGTTTTTTCCGGAAGAAACCGATGATCCTGACATTGTTATCCGACATGCTTATTCCGAGTATGATCAGTGCTGCGCCTGCAATGATAAATGTAGTCAGCGGTTCGTTAAGCAGGATGATCGCGAACAGGATCGCGAAGAGCGGTTCCAGGTACTGATAGATCGCTGATTTGGAGGGTCCGATTTTTATGATCGCATCGTTGAAGAAGAAATAAGCGATGATCGAGCAGAAGATGGCCAGATATATGAGAGACCCCCAGGAAACCGGGGACAGCTGCGTGATATCATGATGGGGTGTAATAAAGTAGAACGGAAGCAGCCCGACGAAGCCGATCATGAAGATGTAGTTAAGCTGGGTTAGCACAGAATATTTTCCGGCGAGCTTGTTACCGATCAGGACGTAGACTGCCCAGAGTCCGGCGGATATCAGCACGATTCCGTCACCGATGAGATGCGGTGAAAGTTCCAGCTTGCCATTGCTCGCTACCAGCGCGACTCCTGCGAAGGCAATGATCACGCCGAGCAGGTTATCTGCGGTGAACTTTTCTTTGAAGAGAAAGATGGCGGGAATGATCACAAAGAAGGTGCCCATGTTGATCAGCAATGCAGTGTTGGTCACTGTCGTATAGGTCATCGCGATCAGCTGGGTGATATATTGTAGCGTCACACCGGTCATTGCCATGCCAAAAAGGACGAGCAGGTCTTTTTTCTGGATAATCAGCGATCTCCAGCCAAATACCATGATCGTAACTAGCAGTAACACCGGAACTGCGATAGCAAAACGCAGTGTAGCTAACTCTATGGGGTACATGCCATCGAGGCCTACTTTTGAAGCGACGAATGAGGCACCCCAGACAACCATGACAAGAACGAGAAGTAATTTGGCTATCCCGTTTTTTTGCTGCACTGCGTTTTTCATATTATCAGATCAGTCCTAAGGCCAGCTCAAGGTTCACAGGACACCTTTAGTACTTGGAACTCCCCGCTTTTCATTAACCGCGGAAGCCATTGTGAGAGCGATGCCGAGTGCTTTGAACATGGCTTCGACCATGTGGTGGTCGTCTTCGCCCTCGATCCGGACGTTGATCGTGATTCCGGCCGCACGGGCAAAAGAGTCGATGAAATGCCGGGTCATCGCAGTGGAGTATTCACCGATCATGGCGTGTTTAAAGTCGGCTTTGAATATGGAGTAGCCTCTGCCGCTTACATCGACGGCGACGACTGCAAGTGCCTCATCCATGGGGACCAGCGCGTGGCCAAAGCGCTCGATGCCGGATTTGTCTTTAAGCGCGTCTTTGTACGCCTCTCCGAGGGATATTCCGACGTCTTCGACGGTGTGGTGGTCGTCTACTTTGAGATCGCCATTTGCCTTGATCATCAGGTTTACCAGTCCGTGCTTGGCAAAGGATGTGAGCATGTGATCAAAAAATCCGATGCCTGTATCGATCGTCGAGTTGCCACGACCATCCAGGTCGATCTCGACGGTGATGTCTGTCTCCTTTGTCTTGCGGTGCACGGTGGCCGATCTCATGATACCTTATCTATTGCTTCCCTTAACGTAAATAAATGTTTGTATATCGCCGAACCGACTACAACGCCTGCTGCGCCGGTATCTTTGATCTTTACCAGGTCATCCAGCGTAGTGACACCACCTGAAGCGATCACTGGTATATCGACACTCTTGACCAGCGATCTCACCGGGTCTTCGTTCACGCCCTGGAGCAGCCCTTCGACATCTACGTTGGTATAAAGAATGCTTCCCGCCCCGATTTCTGAGAAAAAGCGGCCCATGTCATTGGTATACTTGCCGGATAAAGTGGTCCAGCCTTCAACGACTACCTCGCCTTTTTTGGAGTCGAGTGATACCATCACGGCGTCGCTTCCGAACTCTGCCGAAAGCTGTTTGACCAGATCGGGATTTTTAATGGCAGCCGTACCCAGGATCACCCGGCTGATGCCCAGTCCCAGCAAGTATTTTGCGGTCTCATAGTCCCGTATACCTCCGCCGACCTGGATATCGACGTTAAATTTGGACACGATCTCTTCCATGATATAGGCATTACTGCGGTTACCGCTGAAGGCGCCGTCGAGATCGATGATATGTAGCGTTTTCGCACCCTGGCCAACCCACCCGGCCGCCACTTCCACCGCGTCGTCGATCGAGACCATTTCCGTGCCCGGCACGCCCTGGACAAGCTGGACACACTTGCCCCCTTTCAGGTCGATGGCGGGTATGACGTTGAATGACATCAGGTTGAAAAAGGTTTTGAAGAGATAAAAGGTTAATGGAAAACTAGTTTTACTGTGTAACTTCGATTTCCCAGTTAAACGGATAATCGAGTTTAATCTGATAGCTACCCTCCATCGGAATATTCTTGGTAATCCTGATATCCCCGGCTCCGCTGTCCACTGCGAATTCATGTGTGGACTTATATGAGAAGGGCTCGTTAACGCTGGTCAGCACCATTGTATAGGTATCTCCGGCATGGTAGTTTTCCAGTTTAAGCCGGAAGCTGGTTTTACCTGCGTTAAGCTCGAGAGGGGCGGTACCAGCGGTTTCCCCGGAACTTTTGATAGTATATCCATTCTCGTTTGTAGTCACGTCCGGCTCTTCGTTGTTGGGACCAGGCACAGTGGTAACAATCTCTTCCGAGATCGGAGTTACAGGGTCGATTACCAGTGGCAATGCCTGAGGTGTAGCCGTTATCGTCGGAGAGCCGGCAAAGATATTGCTCTTCGGGCTGCATCCGAGGCATCCGCTCAACGGGATGGCTAAAAGCAATATCATGGTAAGAACCAGTTGGATTTGTCTATTATACACGTGCTGCTTCTCAATAATAGATAAAATATTTATTTATATATTTCTTTGTGATGAATATCCTTTTTGATGATGTATTTCTTGTAGCCTTCTTTACTGCGGTAACCTTTTTATAACAACTTCAAGCATGTACTTTCAATGAGCTTTGTCGAGGTGGTGGTTCCAATCTTCGGCCTGATGCTGGTCGGCTGGTTGCTAAAAACCATCGGGATTTTTCCGGAGTGGCTGGTGCGGCTCATAAACGACTATGTTTATTATATTGGAATTTCTGTGATCACGTTTTTAAGCCTGCATGATACGGATAAGCGGCTGCTGCTCGATCCTTCGATTTATGCTTTAAACCTGATTCCGATCGCAACCATAATGATTATTGCATTTGCCCTTGCTCGCATTTTGAAGCTCAACCGGCTGGCAATACCAGTCTTTGTCGCCTGCGCGTTCTTCGGTAACACCGCGTACATTGGCTTTCCGCTAAACGCTTCTGTGCAGGGAGTAGAATCCCTGGGGCTGACTGCCTTCATATCGACCTTCTACACCGTGGTAGTATTCACGATCGGCGCTCTCCTATTTCAGCACTATACGAGTAAAGACGGGGAAGGAACTGGTGGCTTAACAGTCAGCGGTCACGGCAGGAAGATAATCGCCCAATTACTCCGGATACCTATCATATGGGCGGTTATACTGGGACTTGCCCTGTCCTGGGTTATTATACCGGACATTATTAGTATGCCGATGGGTCTGATCTCAGCTAGTACTTCGCCATTGGCGCTTCTCGCCACCGGCGCCATGATTACTGGCAGCGGCTTCCGGGAAAACTGGAAAGAGCTCGGAGCTTTGAGCGTACTAAAGCTGGCTGTGATGCCGGCAATCGTCATTCTCATGGGCCTGTTCATGAGCGCGTCGGGGCCGATCTATCGCACATCATTACTCGAAGCAGCTACACCGGTCGGAGTGACAAACGCCGTGCTGGCCGAGCAATATAAAGCGGATAAAAAGCTGGCGTCCTGTGGGGTTGTTATCTCGACGCTGCTGTTTCTGGTATCTCTGATCATCGTGCTGCTCTTCGTTTAAAATAGTTGAAGGACTGGAGCATGCTGATGCATATTCGTCTTCGGTTAACCCCGGAAATAGCGCAGAAAATGGTCCATCGGGCCTTTGAGCAGTGTATCTAGCTTCGGAGTAGGCTCCTTGCCCTGCCCCGCGTAGATATATACATCTATCCCTGTGGTCTGGGACAGAAGCTGATCGATCGATCGCACGTTCCCATGTCTCAGAGGCTTTCCTATGACGATTTTAGTGATGTTGTTCTCGTTCGCGAACCGTGCGATTTCCTTGGATATGTCAGTGCCTTTCAGGTTTATTATCCGAACGTGCAGGTTTTGAGCGACATCAGTCGCCTTCTTGAGCCAGGCTTTTTCTTCATCAGTGAAACGCTTATCCTGGTCACTCTCCACGTGAACGGCGATCAGCTCAGCGTTTATCTCGCTAGAAAACCGGAACGCTGCCCGGATGATCTGGGCTGCATAAGGGCTTGCGTGTAAGCCGACCATCACTCGATCCGAAGCATACCAGGGACCAGTTACTCCATGCTCTTTCAGGTACCTGAACATGCGGTGGTCAATACGTATCGCCAGCTGCCTTGTGGCCAGTTGTCGCAGCCCTAAAAGTGTATATGGCTCAAAAAACCGATTGACTGCTTCCTGAGCCATATCCCAGGTATACACTTTACCTTCTTTCAGGCGTTTCAAGAGCTCGTCCACCGGCAGGTCGATCAGCTTTACCTCATCGGAGGAGAGAAAGATCGGGTCCGGCACAGTCTCTGTAATGGTTACGCCGGAAATCTTGGCGATTACGTCTTTCAGGCTTTCCATGTGCTGAACGTTAAAAGAGGTAAAAACGTTGATCCCCGCTTCGAGGATCTCCTGTACATCCTGGTATCGCTTCGGGTTTTTCATGCCCGGAGCATTCGTATGGGCCAGTTCGTCTACGACAACAATTACTGGCTTCCTGGCGAGAATACCT
Source organism: uncultured Methanocella sp. (assembly GCA_964548585.1). GTDB lineage: Archaea > Halobacteriota > Methanocellia > Methanocellales > Methanocellaceae > Methanocella_A. The sequence continues at coordinate 29,815 of CAZJRS010000011.1, forward strand.
TCCAGATCCATCTCATCCAGGTGAATGCCTGCGTACTCTACCTTTTTTACCGGTACGGCTTCAAGACCCTCCGCCAGGCATTCTGTCTCCTTACGCCCATGTGTCTGCAGCCAGCCGATCACGATGTCTTTGCCCTCTTGTTTAAGGCTTTGGGCATCGTTGAGCATCGAGTACGTTTTACCTACGCCGGGCGCATAGCCGAAGAAGATTGTCAGCTTGCCCCTGTGCTCTTTTGTCTCTTCCTCGATCACTCTTCTCAGCAGCTCATCGGGGTCTGGCCGGGTATATTCAGGCATCATGTCAGTTCGGGCTCACAATTGATCCAGAGCGAGGTTTAACGTTAAAACGTTTACTGTGTTCTCACCTATGACACCTAAGAATGGCGTATCGGCGTGGCTTTTCACCAGACCTTCGACGGATGCAGTGGATAGTCCCCTCGCTTTAGCTACCCTGGGGACCTGTAACAGCGCTGCATCCAGGCTGATGTCCGGGTCCAGTCCGCTGGCCGATCCCATGACAAGATCGGATGGCACGGTATCAACACCGTTGGCCTGTTTTACCAGTTGAGTTCGGTTCGTGATGTCGGCGATCAGTTTTTCGTTGGTAGGCCCGTAGTTCGACCCTGCCGAAGCCAGTGGATTATATGGGTACCCGCCCGTATAGGACGGGCGAGGCCAGAAATACCGGTCATCTGTGAACTGCTGGCCAATGAGTTCAGATCCGATTATTGTACCGGTATTATCCGTTAACAGGCTGCCGTTTGCCTGGTATGGGAAAGCGACCTGGCCAATGACAAAGATTGCAAGGGGATATACCACGCCTGTCAGGATGACCAGTACTACGAATATAATGAGCAGCGGCCTGATTTCTTTAATAATGTCAGTCATGATTGAACCTCCTAAATGAATACCCCTATGACCAGGTCTATCAGCTTGATTCCGATGAACGGCAGGATGAGGCCTCCGAAGCCGTAGATGACCAGGTTTCTGACGAACATGTGGCTGGCCGAAGCCGGCCTGTACTTGACTCCCCTGAGTGCAAGCGGAACCAGCAGCAGAATGATGATCGCATTGAAGATGACCGCGGATAGTATGGCGCTCTGCGGGGAATGCAATTGTAGGACGTCTAGTATGTCCAGCTCGGGGTAAACCGTGTAAAGCGCTGCAGGAATGATGACAAAGTACTTGGCGATGTCGTTGGCTATGCTGAAAGTCGTCAACGCTCCTCTGGTCATCAGGATCTCTTTACCGATGCGCACGATCTCGATGATCTTGGACGGATCGTTATCCATGTCGACCATGTTGGCCGCTTCCCGGGCTACCTGTGTGCCGGCACTCATGGCCACTGCCACATCCGCCTGGGCTAAGGCAGGAGCATCGTTCGTGCCATCGCCTGTCATGGCAACCATGATTCCTTCTTTTTGCTTCTCTTTTACGAGGCGCAACTTGTCTTCGGGCTTCGCCTGGGCAATATATTCATCGATGCCGGCTTCTTTCGCGATATGAGCGGCGGTCAATGGATTGTCCCCTGTGATGATGACCGTTTTTATACCCATCGCCCTGACGCTAGCTATTCGTTCTTTGATGCCTTCCTTCAGCACGTCTTTCAGGTGGATGACGCCTATAATGTCGCTGTCGACACAGACAAGTAGCGGGGTACCACCTGTAATAGCAATATCATCGACAATCTTATCTGTGTTCGGAGGCACTGTGCCACCGGTTTTTTCGGCATATGCTTTGATCGAGTCAGGTGCGCCTTTTCGGTATTTTTTGCCGTCGGTGTCTACACCACTCATACGAGTAGTAGCCGTGAACGGGATCGGGTGGTATCCTTCGACGTTTTCCACTTTCACTATCCCATGCTTTTGCAAGGCCAGCTCTACAGTGCTCTTACCCTCGGGAGTCTCGTCAAACAGAGACGAGTAGTATGCTGCATCGGCCACATCATTTTCGGTATGGCCATTCAACGGTATGAAGTTGACCGCCTGGCGATTGCCGTGGGTGATAGTGCCCGTTTTATCCAGAAGGATCGTGTCGATATCCCCGGCTGCCTCGATGGCCCTCCCAGACATCGCGATAACGTTCTTAGCAAAGAGCCGGTCCATCCCTGCGATGCCGATAGCCGGAAGCAGGGCGGCAATGGTCGTAGGGGCCAGGCATACGAACAATGCCACCAATACTACGATATCTGCCGGCGAACCCCTGCCCATTGTATTGACGCTGTAGACTGACAGCGCCCAGAAGTTAAAGCAGACGAAGATAAAGATCGCCGATAGTGCCAGGATCAAAGTATCCAGCGCAATTTCATTGGGCGTTTTTGGGCGTTTGGCAGACTCGATCATCGTGATTAGCCGGTCTATGAAAGCTTCACCGGGCGAAATAGTAGTTTTTACGATGATCTCGTTGGAGATCACTTTCGTACCTGCAACTACACTGCAGCGATCGCCGCCAGCTTCACGAACTACAGGTGCTGATTCGCCGGTGACAGCCGACTCATTGATCAAGGCAGCGCCTTCCACGACCTCCCCGTCCAGGGGTATTATATCACCGGTCTTTACCAGCACCAGGTCGCCCAGCTTCAGATCGGTCGATGAAACTGTATCATACGGTGAGTCAAAGCTTTTCTTCTTTAGTCGTTTGGCAGCCAGGTTGGTCCGGGTCTTCCTCAGATCATCGGCTCGGGCTTTCCCTTTGATTTCAGCGACCGATTCTGCAAATGTTGCGAAGATTACCGTGAGCCAAAGCCAGATCGCCATCAGCCCCAGGAACAACGCCTGTCCGCCCGCAATGAGCGCATAGAAGAAGCTGATCGTAGTGATTAGACTGCCGATCTCGACAGCCAGCATAACGGGGTTTCTCCATAGCGATCGGGGATCGAGCTTCACGAACGCCTGGATAAGCGCAGTGTAAGCGACCTTAGGCGTGAAAAAGCTTTGAGTCTTTTCATTCTTTGCCATCAGAAGGTCACCCCCTTGACCATCAGTAGGTGCTCCACTATCGGACCTACTGCCAGTATGCTGAAAAAGGTCAGAGCGCCTACCAGCATGATGATGAAGATGATCCAGATGACAAACGATGCAGAATGGGTCGGCAGTGTTGCCGATGTTGTCTGGTAATACTTCTTACTCGCGAGCGAGCCAGCTATTGCTAGCGCTGCGACCGCCGGTACAAACCTTCCGAGAAGCATTGCCAGCGCACCGGTCAAATTGTAAAATAGAGTGTTGACACCCAGGCCGGCAAACGCGCTGCCGTTGTTATTTGCCATGGATGCAAATGCGTAAACAATCTCGGTGAGGCCATGCGGACCTGGATTGTAAATCGAGGAAGTTCCGGCAGGAATGACAAATGCAATTCCTGTGAGGACGAGTACCAGTAACCCCGAGGTTAACACGATCACAATTGATCCACGCATCTCTACTGCCTCTATCTTCTTGCCCAGATATTCGGGTGTCCTCCCGATCATCAGTCCGGCGATAAACACTCCAATAATAATATACGCCAGCATCGTATAGAGGCCGGAGCCTGTGCCGCCTGGTACTACTTCGCTCAGCAGGATCAGGAATAAGGGGATCATGCCGCCTAGTGGAGTCAGCGAATCGTGCATCGTGTTGACCGCGCCGGTAGAAGTCCCGGTTGTAGCAGCTGCGAACAATATGCTCGATCCCAGACCAAACCGGGCTTCCTTGCCTTCCATATATGGGCCGGTCAGGCCGAGTTTGTCTAACAGCGGGTTTCCAAAGGATTCGGCAGCGTAAAATACCGTGATGCACACGAGCATGATCGTTAATATCACCGCGATGATCGCCCATGCCTGCCGAGTATCTTTGACCATATAACCAAAGGAGTAGATTAGCGAGAAGGAGATGATCAGTAGTGAGAAGATCTCCAGCAAATTCGTAAGCATGTTCGGGTTCTCATATGGGTGGGCGGAGTTGGCATTCATAAATCCGCCACCGTTTGTCCCGAATTCTTTGATTGCTTCCTGTGAAGCCACTGGTCCCATGGGTAATGTCTGACTCGTGATCAACGTCCCGTCAGGTGCGGTGAACTGGCTGATCACTGATGTTTCCACGTACGGGCTGAAGTTCTGGATGACGCCCTGGGACATCAATACTATAGCTATAAGCACAGAAACGGGCAGGAGGATATACAGCGTACATCGGACCATGTCGACCCAGAAATTGCCTATGGTAGCCTGATTGCGCCGGGCGATTCCCCGTATCAGTACAATGGCGATACAGATGCCTGTAGCCGCCGACAGGAAGTTCTGAACTGCGAATCCGACCATCTGGGTAAAGTAGCTGGCCGCGGCTTCACCAGAATACGACTGCCAGTTAGTATTCGTGACGAAGCTGACTGCTTCATTAAGCGCCTGATCCCATGCAAATCCCGAGAAGCCTTGTGGGTTTAAGGGTAGCAAGCCCTGGAAAAGGAGAATGAAGAACAGCACGATTATGCCCAGCAGGTTGAATAATATCATCGAGATTGCATAGCTTTTCCATCCCAGCTCTACTGCCGGATCTATCCCTGCAAGGCGGTAGATTAGGTTTTCTAATGGTCTGGCAAACCGGATTTCACCCTGAAACACCCTGGCAATGAAAATGCCCACGGGCTTTGCCAGTACCAGAACCACGAGGAAAAACAGTAATAGTATTATTAAATCAGTTAATAGCATTACCCCCAATCCCCCCTTACACAGCCTGAGGTTGGTGGTAAAATTAAACCAATGTTAAAGATCAACTCGACAATCTCCTTTTATAAATTATTATTATATTATCTATATTATATAATATATTAATTTTTTACTTGTTATGACAAAAAACCCTTGAAAAGTGTATTTAACAATTGTGGTTTGACCTTATCATCGCATATAAAAAGATTACGCTATGATCAACATAGTTGTCGTTATCCACTCAAACGACTAAACTATACCTGTTATTAGATTTATCACAATTAAAAATATTTTCCAACATCCGGCCGGAACAATGTTTCCGTCGGATCAGATCGCTCACTGAGAACTATTTATCGTTTTCACCATCAAAACAGGACATGATGATTTCTTTATCAGGCGATCGGCTGTTGACCCAATGATGAAATTATATGGCTGCTGCCGCTCAGTAGCCCCAATTGCCATAATATCATAATTCGCATTCGCTTCTGCGAGAATTGTTTCGACGATCGGGCCGGTCCTGAAAACCATGCGGTGCTTAACATTGTGGTTCTTTAGTTCCTGGGAAATTGTATCGAGAATAGGCTTCGGATCGTCGTCTTTTACACCTACGTATAAAACCGTGATCTCGCCCCCGTACTTTTTCGAGAGCATTTCAGCCATCTTAGCAGCCCTAAGGGCATGTTTATAGCCAGAGGTCGGCACAAGTATCCGGTCATATTTCAAAGGCATGTCATCCCGATAACTGATCACGGCTGTCTCAACTGGTGACCTGCGGATAATTTCGTCGATCTTGTTGCCGAACAGGTGGTTTAAATGCTTCCGGTATGTCGAATTGGCGAATAATATCAAATCGTAGTCACCTGATGTGACTTCTTCCAGTACTCCGCTGACAATTGAAGACGCATTTTTAACCGCGTAAAAGACTTCCATGCCCCCTTCTGCTTTGAGCATGTGGGTAGTGGAAATAGCGTTAAGGGCGCGCCTCCATTCTCCCGGTGAGATCGGTATCATATTGGATACTGTAACGTGAAGAAAAGTGATTTTCCCGCCAGTATGAAGAAACTGGTTGATGAACTCCATAATATACTTCATATTAGTCGTTCGGGAGACTGGTATCAGGATTTTGTTATACACTGGCACACCGCCGATTTCCTCTGATGCCCTGAAAGCATATATTGCTTTTTTTAGATTGCATTTGCAGGCTATCTCGTTATAAATTGTCGATACAGATAAAGGTTCGCATACCGACCTGAACTAATTGGTATGGTGGTGTTGGGGTGCATTTAAAAACCATGACAGTAGTCTTAATCGCAATTCTGTTCATCGGACAGGTAATTGTATTGCCAGTAACGAAAGTCGAAGCCAGAGCCAACATTAACGAGTACTTGAACCAGATGCATGGAGCACCAAACGGCTTCGAGCCAAGCGGCTGGAATATGCCCGGTACTGCGACATGGCTCGACGTCCAGTTGACCGCCGGCTGGAAACATATGACTGTCATGGGCAATCTTGGCATCTGTGACGGCAGCATCGCCACCTTTGGCGATAAAGACAGCCTGCCCGCAAACCAGTCGGACCCGTACTTCATGGGTGCCGACGTTTCCCAACAACCCCTGGATCCGATCCGGGAGTTGAACCTGAACGTCTCGAGCCCGGCTATCGAGGAGAAAACCGTCAATGAAAGCAACAACACTACAGAAAATGAGACTGCGGGCAATTCGACCGATGCTTCGAGTATGCCGCCATTTATGAAGCCTCCGGAGTTGCCAACTCTACAACCTCCTGCAGATCAAGAAGATAATGAAACTGAGTCCAACAAAACTGCAGCCAATGAAACAGCCATCGAGGTCACTTCGAGTGAAACAACCAATCCCGGCATGACTCCCGAGAACCTTACCTATACCACATATCATCCCAATATGATCGGAGCACCCGCCAACGATCTACTATACGAACACCCGCTCGCTACCTCGGTCAGCATGTATTGCAGACTTATCGGTCTGGAGACTTCGACAGGCCCCATCAATATAGGTATGAAATGCCTGGGCTACGGTTATTAAAAATATTATACGATATTGGTTACATCTGCAAATGTATACGTCCTGTCTGCCAGAAAGGTCTGGCTAGTCGTTTGCCCTATCGACGGGGCGAATACATGCCTGACTGGAAATGTGGTGTTCTGAGCTGGAAACGAGATGGCAAGCGCTTCAGTATCCGTACTTACCATGTGCGACGTATTGGTCTCGATGACAAGGAGCGATGCTGCCTGCTGCGGGTTTACAAATACCATTGGCACATCCGTCCCGACGGTAAGAAACGGGATACTCATTGCAGGCAATGCCCAGACGGGCTGTAATGAGATTGCAATGGCTAAAGCCAGAGCCAATACAAAAATACAAACCCCCAGATACCTCATATGTCAATACCCTCTCATTAAATGATATATTTTATTATATATTTATAGTGACACATATCTTAAGTACGGCACTCTTTAGGCTGTTTTGGGTAGTCTGGCAGTCTACTGGCAAGTATTGATTTCAAATCTGCAGAAGATTTTAAATTATTGGGACTAATGATCTTACTATGAAATTTCATGGCTGGCTCCTGGATGTCGATTACTTCGTCGAAAATGACAGGCCCGTCATTCGCATGTGGTGCGTAGACGACGAAGGCAGGAGTGCAGTCCTCTTCGACAGGACTTTCGAGCCCTACTTTTATGTAGTACCATACGGCGATGTGCCTGTCTCACTGCTGGAAAATATCTCTGATGAAGTGAGCGGTGAGCTGATCCGGCCGGTCAGGGTTGACATGGTGGACCGGAAGAATTTCGGGGTGCCGGTAAAGTGCTACCGGATTTTCACAAAGCTCCCGCGAGATGTCCCCTATCTTCGTGAGGTCGCAAAACGCTACGGCGATGTGCGAGAAGCAGATATCCTGTTCGGCGTACGCTACATTATTGATAACCGCCTGACGCCCATGAGCGGCCTGGAGGCCGAAGGGGAGCCGGTGGAAGTGGAATATGCGAAGATCGGCCTGTCATGCGAGCACCCGAAAGCTATTGCCCGGGAAGGCGAGGCACCTGTGAAGATCATGGCCTTCGACTGCGAGATGTTCAACCCCCGGGGCATGCCCAATTCCAAAGAAGACCCCATTGTTCTGATCTCGATTCAAGCCGGCAAAGATGTCAAAATCCTGGAAGCGACGGATAACGACGATAAGCAGATTATCCGGGATTTCGTCAGTTTCATCCACGAGTACGATCCGGACATCATCGTAGGTTATAATCAGGACTCCTTTGACTGGCCATACCTGATCGAGAGGGCGAAGCGGCATAATATCAAACTCACAGTATCGCGAGACGGCTCTTCTCCCCTGCATGGCAGGGGCGGACAACAGAAAAAAGTCAAGCTCACCGGCCGGCTGAACGTGGACCTATACTTGGTCGCCGCCCGGGATGTTGACGGTGTCAAGATCAAGACGCTGGACAACGTTGCAGATTACCTTGGTGTCATGAAAAAGGATGAGCGGGTCAACCTGTCGGCAGCCGAGGTCCACGAATACTGGCTCGACCCGGAGAAGCGACAGGATCTGATCGCCTACAGCCGTGATGATGTAATTAGCACTTATGGCCTGGCGAGAGAGTTGTTACCACTCCAGTATGAGTTTACCCGCATGGTCCACGAGCCGCTGGACAATGTATCGAAAATGGGCAGAGGACGCCAGGTCGAAGGGTACCTGGCGTATATCGCCTATGAGCACGGTGAACTAATCCCGGCCCGGCCGGGGGAAGTAGAAACCTACGCAGGCGGCTTCGTGTTCGAGCCGGTCAAAGGCATCCATAAAAACGTGGTATCGCTGGACTTTTCCGCCATGTACCCGTCAATCATGATTGCCTACAACATATCTCCGGACACAGTCTGCAAAGAGACTGAGAAAGACTGCTCCGAACCCGCTCCGGAAGTCGGATACAGGTTTAAAAAACACCCTGAGGGCTTTTTTACCACCATCCTAAAAAATCTCGTAACTCACCGGAGTACTCTAAAAAAGCGCCTTGCCCAGACCGACCGGAACAGCGGAGAATACCGTATGCTGGACATCCGCCAGAAATCGATTAAAATTTTGACCAACGCCTTTTACGGGTATACTGGCTGGGCCCAGGCTAAGTGGTACCGGCGGGAATGTGCCGAAGCCACGTCCGCATGGGGTCGGTTCTTTATCAAAAAAGCCCGGGACATTGCAGTCGAAATGGGCCTGGAAGTGCTATACGGCGATACCGATTCCCTCTTCGTGGAGCTAAAAGGCAAAAAAGATATCTCTGATGTCGTCCGGCAATTTATCCAGAGGGTTAAGGCCGAGCTGCCGCTGGACATGGATGTGGACAACATCTACCGGATCATCTTTTTCACCGAGTCCAAGAAACGCTATGCAGGCCTGACGGAACGCGGAGAAATCGTGGTCCGAGGGCTGGAAGTCCGCCGCGGAGACTGGTGCGAAATTGCCAAGGAGCTCCAGTCGGAGGTAATCCGCATCATTCTCGAAGAAGAAAACCCGGATAAGGCGGCCCGTTTTGTTAAGGAGATCATCCGGAAAGTGAAATCCGGAGAGGCACCCCTACAGGCACTGGTCATCAATAAAACGCTGACCAAGAGCGTGGCACGCTACGAAAGTGCGCAGGCCCACGTGAAAGCGGCGGAAAAAGCAATGGAGATGGATATGTCAGCCGAGATCGGCAACAAGATCAGCTACGTGATCGTCAAAGGCACAGGTACACTGAGCGAGCGCGCATATCCCGTAGATATGTTTCACGAATTTAAAAACGGTAAACTCTATGCGAAGGATATGACCTACGAGATCGATGCCGATTATTACGTCGATAAACAGCTTATCCCTACGGCGCTGAGAATTCTGGGCTACTTCGGATATACCGAAGATGCGTTGAAAGGAAGGAGTGTCCAGGGGACACTTGAGAGTTACTTTTAAACGATGTGCGGCGCTTAGCCTGAGACTTATCGCATCAGCCGACCGATTTCACGCCCTACCGGCCCTATTCCGCTAATTTAAAGCAGCTCTGTTTTTATCGATAACCGTCCCAAGTCATATCGTGGGGGTATATGATGGTCAGGCATCTATCAATTCGAATCGTATTGATAATCATCGCAGTATTTTTCATGATCAACCAGGTAAATGCTCAAATTCCAGGTTTATACTCCGGAGATGGCCCTCTGGTAGACTATTTCTCCGTACCACCCGGCTCCGGCCTCCTGTTCGGCGTCGGCAGCTGGGGCGGCTATAGCGCCTTCGGCCCATGGGGGTTATACGACCAGTACGGGTTGTTCGGACCATTCGGGTTGTTCGGTCCGTCCGGGCCAGGGTATGGCAGTTGCCTGGGCTTCGGAGGGTTCGGGATGCATGCACCGCCGGGGCCGCCGCCAAAAGAAAATCGTTTGGGTACCGGATAAATTCTGGATCTCGATTGTAGATACTGGGCGAAGCTCATAGGTTTAGCTCCATCGTTTTGTTACTTTCAACCCACTCTCTGCATTAGGTTATATCAAAAAATTTCCTTTTTATAAACATGGGCGAGAAGTACTTCTCACTGGAAGAACGCATGCGCATCCTCTCCGCGGGCACTAAGTATGATAGTTGCAATAGCACCACTACGTGCCATACTTTTACCCCCGATGGCCGGTGTATCCAGCTGTACAAGACTTTGATGACCAACAGCTGTAGCGGCGAATGTCTGTATTGCCCCAACCGGTGTGGCCGTGATTCCACGCGAGCCTCATTATCAGGAGATGAGATCGCGAAAATCACCTGGGACTTCTACCGCAGGAACGCGATCGAAGGGTTGTTTTTATCCTCGGGTATCGTCGGCGATCCCGAGCATACTGCGCAAAAACAGATCGATGTGATCAAAGGGCTTAGGGACAGCGGCTTTCCCGGTTATATCCATGTTCGCATGATGCCGGGCACACCCCGGGATATGATTAGAGAAGTCTCACTCTACGCCAACAAATTCGGTGTCAACGCGGAGACCACCTGCAGGTCACGGTATGAGGAGATATGCCCGAACTTCGACTATGACGTAGATATCCTCCGGCGGATGTCCTGGACGTTTGAGAACGTGAAGCGACGGAGGTCTGAGGTACAATATGGAGAGGGTATCGTAGGTGCCAATGATACCCAGTTTGTGGTCGGGGCATCCGGAGAGCCTGATCTGGAAATCCTGTCGACTATCGAGCATTTCATGGGTGAGTACGGCTTGCGTCGACCGTTCTTCATGAGCTTCGATCCAGTGCCCGATACCCCGCTCTCCTCGGTAAAACCCTCTCCGCTCTGGCGAGAAGCACGGCTATACCAGACCTCCTATCTGATGAAGGATTACGGGCTCCGGTGTAAAGACCTGGAGACTGTGATGAATGACCATGGATTCCTGCCGGACGAGGACCCCAAGATGGTAATGGCCCGCTTAAACAAAGACCTGTTCCCGGTGGATGTAAACAACGCTACCTATGAAGAACTGCTACGCGTGCCTGGTATAGGGCCAACTACGGCAAACCGAATCCTTCGCTCCAGGCCGGTATTAAACTATGCGCAGCTCGACGCGATAGGGGTCGTGCTCAAGCGGGCAAGGCCGTTCGTCAAGGTGGGGAACAAAGTACAGGCCAGCCTGGAGGCTTATTCATGATCATAGGCTATAAAAAGAACGTATGGGATGTGCTGCGGGCAGCCATCGCCATGAATAGAGAACCAGAAGCGACGTTTGTGTATGGTGTAAACGAGAAGGACCTGGACTCTAAACTTTCCGCATATCACGGCGAAATCATAGAAAAAGTATCCGTCATGGTACCACAGGTGCCCGTATCTTTAAAGCTGAAGCTCCGGGAACGGCTTCCCAGGGTAGGGAGCCGGTGCCAGCCATCCTTGCATACGTACATTTCCTACTCGTTACGGAACAGGCAATGTGTGCCAAATGAGCTCGTCGGGATGCTGGCACGGTACTATCCCGATATCGGGCAGGCGCTGGGCCACAAAGATGAACTTTCGAAGAAACACTTCACCCAGCAGATGGAGGTCATGCGAGAGATCGAGCGGCTACGAGCACTGACCCGGCCGAGACCCGCAGGTAGCCTGATGTATGTGGAAATTGCGCCTGAGCATTACGTGATTGACCTGTACCTGGAATGGATGGGAAAAAGGATCACTGACCGGGCTTCGGTCGTCAAATCACATCGCGACTACTACCTGGTTAACGCCCATTTTCTCGGATACGATAGCCAGTATAAAGAGATATCAAAGGATGAAGCAGTACGGCTTCTGGGGGATGTGCCCGATACAGACATTTCTGTCTGGGAATCATTCTACGACTCGCAGGCAATCGAAAGCCGGCGCAACCGAGCGTATGCATCGACGAAGCTGCCTGCAAAATGCACCAGCCTGAGCCCCGAGATAAAAATTGAAAGAAATAAAATCGAGCACGGTATACCGCGCCATGGTCTCGAGGATTTCTTCAGCCTTCAAAGCTGATTTTCCGGGACTTTTCACCGGTTGCCTTCAAAGCATCTCTTTCGATCTTCTCAACCATGGCCTGCCGGACAAGGTCAGTTTCATCTGTGCGATAGGATACTTTGATGCCCCGGTCATCTTTGAGGTAAACGTAACCACGGATAATCGCTATCGGGGTGCCTTCATTGGCCTCGCCCATGATCATATTGGCGCACGCGGCTACTTCATCGGTTATGGCCTGAATAGTGATCTTGAGCTCGTGGCCGAAGAGGTCTACGTCCCCCCTGCGGTCGTGAAGTGCTGCGATGCCGGCACAGCCAACGGCTACGCCGATCTGACCTTCTCTGAAAGACCGGCCGTTTGTATCCGTGATGATGACCGCGACGGTTTTGCCTGTAAGATCTTTCAACCGGTCCCGGAGCTGTCGTGCGCTTCGGTCCGAGTCCTCGGGCAATAGCAGGATGTATCCGGTCTCGGTATTAGAGCGGTCGATACCTGCGTTGATGCACACGTTGCCGAAGACCGTTTGTACGAGCAGCGGGTGCTTCATAAGTATACGGGTACTGTTGTCCAGTACGAACTGGATCAGCTTAGGATCTTCTTTATTGAGAACTGCGAGTTCTTGCGCCTCCGCGGTAGGGACGATATCCTCAAGTAAAAATCTCCGTCCCTCGGCTTTGGACACAATGGTCGAGGCAAAGACTACAATATCATTATCCTCGAGTTGTACCCGATCGGCGACAACCTTCGCAAGGTCATCCCCCTGCTGGATCATAGGCACATTATCGACAGTAAAAGCGGATATCTTCACCAGAACACCTTCTGTGGATGTAAAGACAGCTAGGGCCGTATAATTACTTAAACCTTGTGTGGCCCTTTTTCAATAAGAAAATCTGTGTGTATCTGGGTCATCTGAGCAATCTGTGTTCAGGCACAGCGTAGCGTTCGTTTTTCTTTCACCTGCACAGAGACAACCTGTTTGTCACCACATATTCAACACAGCAGATTTATTTAAATTCAAAGGTTTCCTTGCCCGACTGCCCGTGTACCATCTCTTCCACCGGCTCGACGTTCCCCTTGATCTTTTTCTTCTTCCGCATCTCTTCCTCTTCGCGTCGCTTGTTGGGTTCCATGTGTCCACGTTCTGGTTCCGGTTTCATCACACTCACCATTCCATTTTACTCGACAGATAATCACAGGTATGAATTCAAGTCTGTTTAAAGTTCATATCCCGGCGGCCGGACATTTTTAGTCTGGTGCCGGTGCCGGTGTTCCCGGTCGTTGTCTTCATTTTCGTTCTTATCTGAATTCGCCGCGTCGATCCAGGTGACAATACCATGCTGGATCTCCTGCTTCTCATCTGGTGTCGCAATATATTGCCTGTTCGGATCTGCTCCCGGCCACCTGGGCACCGTTTCTGTTGCATAGTAAAGCTTGCCCGTGGTGACGACTTCGTCAGAATCGCCAGGTTCGTCCCGAGGCGCTACATACTGCTCAGGGTTTTCATCCGGGGACCTTCCCGGAATCTGTTTCTTTCGCTTTTGCTGCTCTGCCATAGTGATGCCTGCGTCTGATCTAATGGTGTATTAGATCTACGACCATTTTAACGATGGGCGCGATTTC
>CAZJRS010000011.1:43714-48452 GCA_964548585.1 uncultured Methanocella sp.
TTGTAGCCAGGCTTGACCCGGTCTGGGTGTCGGGTCACGTGGTAGGTGCCCTCGTCGATGCTAAGCAAGCCGTACTCCAGGGGTTTTTTAACGTCTACCATTATTTTATGTAAGCGCAAATAATACGGCAGAGCAAGCATCAGCTTAAACCCGTCCCGTATATCAGGAATGTCGAGTTTCAAGTCAGCTCGGTACCACCCGTTGGGGTTCAGTACCCATTTTAGGAGCGAGCCGCGCCCGGTGGTGAACGTGAACTTTTTACAGATGGGAATGGGCAACGGACCGTTCTTATGGTATGAACCCGGTGCGAATAAGACGCCGTCAAAGGGCTCTGCAACACACGGATGCTCAGTCTCCTCTTCGTTAACCACCGAGACCTCCGTGAGTACTCCTGATTTTTCGATAAAAAAGATGCCTACGACAGGAGAAAGTTCCCGGGTTCTGGATAACAAACCCGCTTCAATGCCCGGGAAACCGATCACTAGTCCAAGGGATACCCCATCCGGTGAAATGGTGAGTTCGATGTTCCTTAACACTGCATGCACGGCAGTAAATTCAGATGCCACGTAACAATCGTTCGAACAGTCACTCTCCCCCGCAGGGAGATTGTCTTGTGTCCGCTCGAGCATGTCCAGCATTGCTATTACTCTCGATGCCAGCGCATCGTTCTTCTGGAACAGGGCGATATGCAGCGCTTCCTGGAGGGTTTCTTCAGATTTTTCGAACTCACACGTACCACGATAGGATTCGGAAAGACCGATCAGCGAACCGGCGATCTCGGGGCTGTTTGTCATCGGCCGCCTGATCGCAACAGCATCCATAAAAGCAACCTGCGCTTCCGCATACTTCAGCAGAAGCAGGTTCATCATGCCAATGCTGTTCAGTACACTGGCGATCTCCTCGTTAAGTCGCCCATCCCGGTTTTCGCTGCGAAGCGAAAACAATGCAATCCGGAGCTCAGAGAGGGCCTCACCGTACATGCCATTTGCCGCTAACGCTTTCGCTTTATCCGTGTGGGAAATACCGATCCGGGCCAGCTTGGTGAGCTTTTTGCGAGCGACCATTGATTAACTGTGCCCTTCGGGCATCATAAAACCATCGTTAAAAAAATTTGTCAAATGGAACTGAGACATTACCTATGGTCGTTTAACCTTCACACCCTCTTTTGAGTCCTCAAGGGTGATGCCAAGCTCTTTTAGCCTGCTGCGGATGAGGTCGGAGGTTTCAAAATCCTTTTTCGCCCGGACCGCGGCACGGATATCGATGATCAGCTTCATCAGTCCATCGGCCAGGATGTCTTCCTTTTGGAGGTCTTCCTTTTGAGTTACTTCCCAGTTAATGCCGAGGATGTCGGTGAAATGATCATATGCGTTCATGATCTGCTTTACTTCGTCTCGGGACAGGTTTCCTGATAGCAGCCGGTTGACACTACGTGTGAAATCAAAGATTTCTGCGATGGCTTCTCTGGTGCTGAAGTTGTTATCCAGGTGCTCATCGAACCGTTCCCGGTATTCGGCGATTATGCCAGAGAGGTTTTGGCCGCTTTCACCGGCTTCGGCTTTGCTTGCCAGGGATTTGATCTCCGCGTGTGTGTTCTGGATACGGGCGAGGCTTTTTTTCGCCTCGTCTAAGCCGGCATCGCTGAAGTCAAGCGGGCCCTGAAAGTTCGTGTTGAGAATAAAAAATCTCACGGTTTCCGGGGAATACTTTTCCAGGATATCCTTGATGAGGAAGAAGTTACCCAGCGATTTGGACATCTTTTCTTTGTTCACCAATAAAAAGCCATTGTGTATCCAGTACCTGGCAAACGGGACCTTTCCCGTATATGCTTCAGACTGCAGGATCTCAGATTCGTGGTGGGGGAAGATCAGGTCCATACCGCCGCCGTGGATGTCGATCTGCTCGCCCAGCAGGTTGATCGACATGGCCGTGCATTCGATATGCCAGCCCGGGCGTCCTTTGCCCCAGGGGCTGTCCCAGGACATGCTTTCGCCAGGCTTTGCTGCTTTCCATAGCACGAAGTCCATGGGATTGCGTTTTCGTTCGTCCACCTCGATACGTGCTCCTACTTTTAACGAATCGTACGTCTGATGGGAAAGGATTCCTACTTCACTCATCATCCGATCAATGCTAAAATACACACTCCCCGAAGATTCATACGCAAAGCCTTTGGAAACGAGAACCTCGATGATGCTGATGATCGGCTCCATAAATTCGGTTACCGTAGGGTACTGATCGGCGCGAAGCACGTTGAGCCGGTCCATGTCATGGAAATATGCGTCGATGTATTTGCGGGAGAGTTCCTTCGGATTGACTCCAAGCTCTTTGGCTCTTTTTAAGATCTTGTCATCGACGTCTGTGAAGTTCTGAACATAAGTGACATCATAGCTCCGGTACCTCAGATGCCTCCGGATAACGTCGAACACGATATACGACCGTGCATGTCCCATGTGGCAATAGTCATAGACGGTCGGGCCACATACGTACATCCGTACTTTATTGTTTTCTATCGGATGGAATTCCTCGACTGTCTGAGTCAGCGTATTATAGAACCGGAGGGACGTAAAACTCACCCTTACTAAATATAAAGAACCGCCTATTTCACGATCATCCAACGAAAAGGCGACGTTAATAGGAAGATGACACCAAAACGTAATAAATTCTTTGGATTAGGCAACGCTACCCTTTACTCTTCCGTCGCAGTATGCGGCGGGCGATCTCCGGTACGGCCAGCAGCCCCAATACGAGTATCAGGCTGAGGTAAAACACGTTCGAGCCTGGCTCTGTCAGGGTGGACCCGAAGATCACCAACACCAGCGCACCAGGCAACTCACCGATCACCGAGCCGATCAGGTAATCCCGCATACTAACGCGAGATGCACCCGCCAGGTATCCGACCACATCAAAAGGTAATATGGGAACCAGTCGCAGGAAAACGACAAACTGCCACCCCTTCCTGTGGATCAGGTCGTCTATTGCCGGGTATCTGTTCAACACCTTAGTCTTCACATAATCCTGGAACAGGTAACGGGATATGCCGAACACGAGCAGCGCGCTGAGAATCGAGCCGATCATCGCATACGTTAACCCCCAGTACAGGCCAAAGAGAAAACCGCTAGCGATAGTAAACGGAGTGAGAGGTATGAAAAAGAACGGACGCGCCACGCTTATGGCCAAAAACGCAATCACAGCCAGAGCTCCGAAAGATAACACAAAATTCCGGATGCCTTCAGGAGTCATGTGTTCATAGGATGAAATGATTTTACCAGGGCCGATAAGGGCTATAACTGCAAGAAGTAGCGTAACCCATATAAGAAGTGCAGCAGATTTTACATTGATAAGACCGCGTACATCCACGAATTTTATATGATCAGGATTACATATAACGTTTGGTTTTCTCCGGTAAGTGGAAACTATTTAGGATAAGGAATATATTAAGCTTGGAGGCTCACGTGACACATCCGCTGGAATCTTACTTCTGCGAAATAAAAGATGGCCATATCAACGACGAGACAGCGCGGGATGATATCACCAGTCTGATCAACGACCTCGATCTGATCAAGGAAGCGTGTGCGCTCTTTGGTACGGTAAAAAATAACGATACCACCTGCTATACTGTAGGAAAAGTCTACGATGCACGTGGAGAAAGCTACGGCTGCGTCACGGTTCTGTCGGACGATGTCTTCCATGTGATCGGCCCTGATGAACAGCAGGAGATCCATGAGAAACTGAACTTCATGCTGGTCACGACATATCTGGAGTTCCGTCGCCTGTGCTGGGGCAAGGAAGATATGCTGGAGGTCTGGGATAGCTACCTTGACATGGTAATGTCTCGAAACTTTTTACCGTTTTACGAAAACGGAGTGCGCGCCCGCCTCATTCACAACGAACGCATCGAGCAGACAAAACTCCCCACCGTCGTCTTCGTGATGTACCAGTGTTATGAAGCCGTATACGGTTAATCCCACAACTTTTTTAAGCGCTCGTGCCATTGTCATGTCCGATGATCCCGGGTAAAGATTTTGTAGGGCTTGGAGTCGGTGCACTAATTATCAGGAACAACCAGGTTTTAATGCTCCTTCGATCTGCAGCCTGCCGAAACAACGCAGGACTCTGGACAATCCCCGGAGGAATGGTCGAGCCATTCGAGAAGCTGGAGACCGCCATCAATCGTGAAACTGCCGAAGAAGTAGGACTGATTGTAACATCCGCTCGTTTTATCACAGTCTCAGACCGGATCTTCGAAGAGCAACACTGGGTCAGTATCCTGTACCAATGCGAAACAACCGGAGAGCCAATCAACGCAGAGCCTCAAAAACACTTGAAGATCCAGTGGCATAATCTCGATCACCTGCCCGAAAATATCACCATACCCAGCAGTGATGCAATAAACGCTTATCACCATGAACAAGGAAATTAACCACAACGACTACATTACAACCACAACGACACAACGACTATATTACAACCACAACGGCACAACGACACAACGATTTTTTAAAAAATGTTCGACTATGGGAGCGTAGGGGGAGTGTCCCAGGAAGTGTCGGGAGTATCCCAATTTTTGCTGAGACTTTTTTTCGTTTAGTATTTGATCCTCATCCTAAAAGAGGATTCTACTCGCGCTTCATCGAAAATTAGGATACTCCCGACGCACCCAATTTTATAGTAGTAAACGTTGTGCCGTTGTGCCGTTGTGGTGAAAAACGTAGAGCCGTTGTGCCGTTGTGGTGAAAAA
>CAZJRS010000011.1:48552-57177 GCA_964548585.1 uncultured Methanocella sp.
CCGTTGTGCCGTTGTGGTGAAAAACGTAGAGCCGTTGTGCCGTTGTGGTGAAAAACGTAGAGCCGTTGTGCCGTTGTGGTGAAAAAAGGTCGTTGTGCTGCCGTGTTTATTGGGGATTGTCATGCGGTTATGGTTTTTATGTATGTTTCTGCCTTGCGTTCTTTTTCGGTATTCGATTTATAAATGGTGTGATTACGACCTACACATGAAATGGATGGCTTTGGTGTGCGTATTACTCCTGATGGCTGTGGGCGTGGGGGAAAAAACGGATCATTTTAACGTGAAATATGAGGATATGAAGTATCTTTCGCCGGGGACGGGCAAGGTGCTGGAAACTGCTTATCATAAGGTGAATGGGTATTTGGGTACCCTGCCGCCTTCTATTAAAGTCGTCGTGGTGGCTGATGAGAAGATGGATAAAGTGGGCAAACATGTAGAAGCGTTTTCTGCGTGGAACAGCCAGTCCAGTACTATCGTGCTCAGGGATGAAACTGTGAAGGATAAGCAGTCCCTGCCAGTGGTTGCCACGCATGAAATCTGCCATCTTGGACTTAATGAGATTTTAAATAACAAAGAGGAGAACGGCTACAGCTGGATGGAGGAGGGCATTTGTATGGTGATCTCGGATGAACCCCTCGATGATGTCAAGGTCAGCAGGTACATAGTCAGCCATGGTTATCTGAATACAAAAGAGATCGGAGATGCGGTAGATAGCAATAATTATAACGTGACTAAGAACGGTTATCTGCACTCTTTCAGCCTGTGTAAATACATCGCTAAGACGTATGGGATGAAGACCCTGGTCGATATCGTAAAAAGCCCTGGCATGAGCTTCGATGATGCGTTCTTCAGGTACACAGGCACGGATTTTAAGACGTTCTATGAAGACTGGGTCAGACATGTGCAGAAAGTAGCAGCGGAAAAACCAAATGTACAGGTAGTCACGATTAAGGGTCATTTAGACCTTGCCATGGATGAGGTGTGAAAAATTATATAGCTAGGCCAGCAAAAGTATATTCACATGATCAAAGTCGCCATCCCCCATAAGATATACTCTGAGAATAAGTTAAAAATCAAGAATATCATCAAGAAGTACGGTATGTCCTGGGACGGCGGCAAGAACGGATGGGTCAATGCCGCGACCGGAGATGGCGTATACATTGACCGGGCGATAATGGATATGATCCTTAGCGACTCGTTTTCGGGTGACATGCCTATGACGATGTTCATCCAGTCGGGCAACGAAGAGTTTCTGGCCGAAATGGAAGCTAAGTGCAAAGCTCTTGGCGGGGAATTTTTACGCGGCGTTACCCCTGAACCGGCAACTGATAAGCGGCCATCGGTAAAAAAAGTAGTACCAGTCAGTGATCAGGAAGACCAAAAGTCACGTAATGTATTTGTCAGGTTGAATATCAGGGATGCTGAGGGGTGTAATACACCAGAGTTTTCAGCCAGGGGCCTTGCGGATCTGCAGGACATCAATGAACGTTGGGAACGACGAAAAGAGCAGATACTAAAAGAGTACCGGCATCTTAAGCTCGCGGACGAGGATTTAAGCAAGTTTATTCATCGGGAGGAGATCGCTTTTCGTAAAAACAATGCGTGCTGGGTCACTGGAGAATTTCCTGGTTCTGAAAAAGGCTCATCGGGTAATAGCAGCGATGAATAAGCCGAAATACACTTTTTTCTCATTGATTCTACACGGCAAAAATAAAAAAGGTGTCACAGTCAGTCGCCTTATTCAACGATAAATTGTGAAAAAGGGACAACAACTGTTAAATATTAATCGAGCTTTATAGATAAGCTTGAAGGAGGCCGATCACTACGGCAAAAATTGAAACTAAGGAGATTTCGTCCAGAGAAAAGAAGAACTTTGGTCTTATCAACGATAAAGGTGAAGAGATTGGGACCTACAGCGGAGCACAGCCAAGGGACGCGGCCTTGAAGGCAGCCAACCGTGGCATCAAAGATATTGTGCTCAGAGAAAAGGGCACGAAGAAGCTCCATTACTTTAAAGGAAAGCGTGAACTTGTTCCCGCACCGGCCAACGCACCGGAGTGGATCAAGAAGGCTGCAGCCGAGAACAAAGGTAAAATATATAAGGCAAACGTGGAAAAAGTCGGCACAGCCACCTTAGAGTACAGTGAGCTCGAAAGGAACCCCAAGTCGATGTTCAAAGTGCCTCCCAAGAAATAAAGTGAAAAGCACCAATTTCTTTTGTACTTTTTCCTTATTCTATAATTTTTTTGGCATATTATTATAAACACGCTGGTAGATTTGGTTCTAGTGATAGTTATGGCTAGAAAAGAATCGAAAGGTGAAATCAGTGTAAGGGAAGCTGGAAGACGAGGCGGAAACACCACCAAGGAGCGGCATGGCCCAGATTTCTACCGGGAGATCGGTCATAAAGGTGGCCAGAAGGTCCGCGAACTAATCGAAAGAGGCAAGTCACAGGAACGCTAAAGCTTTCAGAACGATATACTAAGATGATTTACGGGGGGCGTTTACCCCCGTCCAATACTTATTTTTTAGATATAGCAATACTTTCAATATTGTAATTACTATATTGTAATTACAAAAAAGATATTAAGGAGAAAGTGCTTATCATTAGACCGTCCGGAGTGAACTGCAAATACCCCCATCGGTGAATAAGAACCGCAATTGTTTTATCACCATCATACAGAACTCCGGACTCATATTATATGTTTATTCACCATATCAATGAAAAACTATCCGCTGATTTTTGTAGTACAATACTTTGTAATGATAGGGAATAGCAAATAGTGATGAATGACTCAGAAATCGACGTCTCGGCCCTTATTAAAAATATCGACCTGATCCGAAAAATCGTCCTCAGTTCCGAGCCCGGCCTTCAGACTAACCATCATAACATTGTCCGAGTGTCAGTCATTGATGAATTGATCACACAAGCGCTGTCCTACGCAAAGAGTATGAAATGATTATTTTCTGGTTTAAGCGTTAATTTGCGCACATTATGGTTAAATAACGATAGATATACCTATCAAGCCATTTTTAACCTTTTTTAACCGGTATTTCATAATTATCTGATAAAATATACGCTTAATTCGCTATAACAATTGGTAATCTATTAGATAAAATTATAAATATGGTTAATTGGAGGGATTGGATGAATAATGTAGTTTCATATGGAATGTTGTTTTTACTGGCACTCGCTGTAGTGGCAACATCGATGGCAGGCGCACAGTTAGTTGGTACCGCATTTGGGTTTCCGACAATTTTACAGACAGGCACGGCCACGGCGTTTAACCAGGACACTGCAGTGGCAACAGATAACGAGGCATTTGCTCTCGCTTTTCCTAACACGGGTGAGTCCATTATAGACGGCTGTCCGACTACTGCCGGGTTCACAGTAGGCTTACCGACGATTGCGCAGACATCCAACCAGACACAGGTACTGACACACACGGATTTCTCCCAGACTAATGAAACCGCAGCGTTCTCGTATCCATTCGTAGGTGTCGGAGGCGCAGCGCTACCGGGCCTCGGCTTAGGCATTTAAGAAACGAAGAACAAGGGAAGTAGTTCGATAGCAAGCTTTATCGAACTACTTTAAAATTTTATAGTTATTAATAGATATGATCGTAGTGCAGGGAGGGTGAGTTGAACACCCACAAAACAGATCTGCAGTCTGCCGCATTAGCCGCTCTGCCATCCCTGCATCACGCGATTATTGCACTTTATACTTATTTCACCCGTTCGGAATAAATATTTCTAATGACTACATCGACATTATCCTATATGAATATTAGTAAAAAGGCAAGCTTACTTAGTAGTAAGAGCAGCAACAGGTTTTTCTAATCCCAGGCGCTAATCAATACGGGGACAGGAATGGATTACATCGCCGTGTTTTTAGATGAAAAGCGGCTATCGTCAAGCCAGGGTACGATGCGGCAGTACAGTATGATCCTGAATCGGTTTCAGAGATTCACCGGTAAGCCTATGGACCTGGTAATCAAACCGGAAATCGTCCGTTACTTAAACCACCTTATGTTTGAAAAACATCTGTCCAAGACCACGGTCTCCAATGTATTGAGTGTCCTGAAGTCCCTATACTCGTTTATGCTGGACAATGGTTACATTACAGCAAATCCCACGAAAGGCATCCATAACATCAAACTGGACAGGAAAGCGCCGGTATACCTTACGTTTGCAGAAATGAACGAATTGCTGGCTACCGCTATAGACCCTAGAGATCGGATCATAGTAAGGATGCTCTATGCCACAGGTGTGCGGGTTTCGGAACTTGTCAATATTCGCAAAAAAGACATTGATACCGGTCGATGTACCATTACGGTTTTTGGTAAAGGTGCCAAAGAACGGACCGTTCTGATCCCGGAGGCAATGGTAAACGAGATCATGGACTATTCTGCCGGGATGCTAACCGATGATCGATTGTTTGAGCTGACTACCCGGACTGTACAGCGAGACATAAAAGTGCTGGCTCGAAGGGCTGGTATAACCAAGAACGTTACTCCCCATAAGTTAAGGCATAGTTTTGCCACTCATATGCTACAGAACGGCGGTAACGTTGTGGCAATACAGAAGCTGCTAGGCCACGCATCGCTTAACACGACGCAGATATATACACATTATAATGTGGATGAACTCAAAGAAATGTACGGGCGCACTCACCCGCTGGGTAAATAGCAAGCGTTAAGAGAGCAATCCTGTTCAATTGGCATTCATATCAGTACTTTTCCGCATAAAATAGGGCTATAGAATTTAATTCTTATCTCATTCTAAATATATAAATACAGCTATTTAAGGTAGCCTTATGCAAGAGACTGTTAAAGAGTTCTTTGAATGTCGGCAGTGCGGTAATTGCTGCCGATCAGACAGCATGATACCGCTGACGCTGGATGACATATATCGCATTGCCGATTTCCTTGACCTGGGGCCGGATGACTTCTTCGAACAATACGGCCGAGAAATGGTCATCGGTGGCAGCACCACCCCGATGTCTTACCTGGCAAGAGATAACGGCTGTCCGTTCCTCAAAGATAACCTGTGTTCGATCCACTTTGTGAAGCCATTACTCTGCAAGTATATGCCTTCGACGATCTTCGGAAATCACCAGTACCTGAAATCCAAAATGCCGGCAGCCTGTGACGTGCAGCGGGCGAAAACCGGGTGGAAGATCAACGAAAACGATGCCATCAAAGAACGCTACATGGTATCGATGATCCTTACGTCCATCTACTACAGCAACTACAGTACCTTTGAATACGAGAAGGCAAAGCCCTACATATACCGGATACTACTCATTAACAAAAACAGGAATAATCTGTATGATCTGGTGGATAACCGGAAGGTAAAGAACTAATGATAGTTTCGGGTAAAAACAGGTTTCCAAAAACTAAGCGATAACTTAACGTCTTCCTCGGTGTGTATGTTCCCGTCGAATTGCCGGCCTGACGGGTGTGATCAGGCACTTAGGCCCGTAACCGATCAGGTCTTTGCGATTGGCCGATACTAACGCTTCTTTCACCAGGTCGTAGTTTTCCGGGTTTTTGTACTGTAATAATGCCCTCTGCATCCGGCGCTCTTCCACGCTGCGCGGGACGTGGACTTCCCGTTCGGTGTACGGGTTATAACCCGTATAATACATACAGGTGGACAGTGTAGACGGTGTAGGGGTAAAATCCTGCACCTGTTCGATGTAATACCCCATGTCCCGGACATATTCGGCCAGCTGAATGGCATCGCGCAGGGTACAGCCAGGGTGAGCAGAAATAAAATAGGGGATTACATACTGCTCTTTACCGAGTTCCTTATTGATATCCTGGTACATTTGCACAAACCGGTCGTAGGTCGCGATGGCAGGTTTGCACATGGCATCAGTGACTTGTCTGGAGACGTGTTCGGGGGCTACTTTTAGCTGACCGCTAATATTGTTCTTGCAAATGTGGTACAAGTACCACTCATCCTGCATGGCCAGATCATACCGTATGCCAGAGCCGATAAACACATTCTTGACACCCGGCACTTTTTTGACTTCTTTAAGCAGTGAGATGAGCTGAGAATGATCTGTTTTCAGGTTAGGGCAGGGCTCGGGATACAGGCATAGCTTGTCCCGGCAACTGCCTTGAGTTGCCTGTTTTGAGCAGCCGAGCATATACATGTCTGCAGTTGGGCCGCCGACATCCGAGATCGTGCCTTTGAACTCCGGCATCTTCGTTAGATTTTTCACTTCCCTGATGATGGACTCTTTACTCCGGCTTTGAACGATTCGTCCCTGGTGGCAGGTAATGGCGCAAAATGCACAGCCGCCGAAACAGCCCCGGTGGCTGGTTATAGAGAACAGGACAGTCCT
Source organism: uncultured Methanocella sp. (assembly GCA_964548585.1). Taxonomy (GTDB): domain Archaea; phylum Halobacteriota; class Methanocellia; order Methanocellales; family Methanocellaceae; genus Methanocella_A. The sequence goes on from CAZJRS010000011.1 coordinate 54,908, forward strand.
GAGCGCAGGGATCTCTTCGCCGTACGAGGGATGAGGATACCTTGTATAGGGCAGATCATAGATGGTATCCATCTCAGCCGTCGTTAGCGGAAGCGCGGGGGGATTTTGAACGATGATCGTTTTGGGGTGACGTTGAACTAAAGTTTTGCCTTGGAAGGGGTCCTGCTCATCGTAAAACGTCCGGAAGGCGCGGGCATATGTGAGTTTATCCGTAGATACGGCCGTAAAATCGGGTAGTTCGATGCAATCTGGTACTACGGTAGCATCCCGGGTCTTAAAAACCGTACCGTGGACGTCTGTGATGCCCGACAGAGGTTCTCCAAGGTCCAGCCGCCTCAGCACTTCTACGATGGCTTTTTCCCCCATCCCATAGACGATCATATCCGCAGGCGCGTCGGCCAGAATCGACTGGCGCACTTTATCATCCCAGTAGTCGTAATGTGCGAACCGCCGTAAGCTAGCTTCCAGCCCCCCGGTGATGATTGGCACGCATTTGTAATGTTCCCGGATCTTGTTGCAGTAAACTGTCACGGCACGGTCCGGCCGGAGATGAGGTCGGTTACCCGGGCTATAATCATCGTCAGATCGCATCCGCTTGTTGGCCGTGTAGTTATTGACCATCGAGTCGACGTTTCCGGATGTCACACAAAAGCAGAGCCTTGGCTCGCCAAGCCTGGCCAACGACGCTTTATCCGAGACATCCGGCTGCGGGATGATTCCGACCCGATATCCGGCGTTTTCCAGTACCCGGCCGATGATGGCCGTGCCGAAAGACGGGTGATCAACGTAAGCATCACCGCTCACTATGATCACATCACACTGGTCCCACCCACGGGCTTTCATTTCATCAGAGGAAACAGGCAAAAAACGGCCAGAAACAGGTCTGTTCATTATGATGTATGGAGCATGCCTGATAGAAAAACGTTTTTATTAAATTGTAATCCATAGGCTTGCGCCTGTCAGGTCACCATTCTGGCAGTGATCGCATTCTTCTCTATGATACCCCGGTTGATGTACAGGTGTTTATACTGGATATTGACATTTCCGCCGTCCTCCCGAATGGTTTCGCTCTCGTTGAATGAGTATTCCTGGCCGGGCCGTAGGAAAACAGACCGGTTATTGACATACATACCGATAGTGCCAAACTGGTCTATCGTATAGATCCTGGCGTGATCTGCAGTGATGGGAAGGCTATAAATTCCGTAGAGCTTATTACCTGTACCTGCACCGAAATCACCGATCAACGTCAACGAATCGCCGAAGATCGCTATGAGCGAATCATTCACGGCAAAGTCGAGTTTACCATTCAACTGCCGAGTATTCTCGTTAAACCAGTAGTTTGGAAAGTTCACCGAACGGAACGGCACCTCCCCGCTTAACACAGTACCATTCGAGATCAGGTTATGTTCAAGAAATACCACTCTTGACTGCGACAAGGTATTACTATCATCAACCTGTCCCGCCTGTCCCACCGGTCCGACCTGTCCGACCTGATACGCGCCAGCGCCTGAACTGCCGATGATCAACGATAGAAAAACCAGTAACAGTAACCCTTTCAAGCTGACATTCACAGCTCCCACCAGATGACGATTAAAATTTGAATGCGATATACTTATTCGCCACAATTTGCGGCACATGAATACCGACTAATGAATTATTAGTCTTCAAGGGTTACTATGGTAACATTTTTATGCAAAACCGATTATTATATATTGGTGAAATTATATTTTAAGTCGCCGGAGCCTTGAAATCATTCGACTGGTGACAGGGATCATGCTGGTCCTGTATGTCACTGCAATCATCATGGTGCAGAACCTGGGCTTAAAACAACTGATGGACAGCGAGACAGTCAAAGCTGTTGTCTATTCGCTTGACGTCCCTACGATGCTTGTATTAGTCATCTTTGCCGGCTTGAGCTTTCGCCAGGAACTGACCAAACCAAGGTACAATGTGCCGAAAAAGAATCGATGGGTGATCGATGCGACACTGTGGGGATTTGGCATTGTATCGATGGTAGCACTGTTAATTATCAAATATTTCATGTGACAATACTGTGTTGAATAACAATATTGTAGAAAAGGTTGCCCCGGTACCCTTGAAGGAATACGAACGCTGCGCTGTGACCGACTGGGGGCAGTCTCTTGCATAACTGAGACGAAGGTTTCTCTTGCAAACAGAACACGTTTATGAAAAAGGGTTTTTCAAGTAGAGGTTATGAAAAATTGGTAGTTGGCCCTGTGTTGGTTGAAATACCGCCAAGCCCGCCAAGG
>CAZJRS010000012.1:0-29288 GCA_964548585.1 uncultured Methanocella sp.
CTGAAGCGTGCATGGGGCCAAAGGCCAGAAAAACCCTACGCCGACCGCATTACCCCCACGGTATCAGGGCTACGGTGTAAGTTTCGCGGTTGCCGGAGGTTTTCAGGGCTTGTCCCGCCTCAGCAGGCGTCGACTCGCATGAAAAACAATTTTCACTAATTGAACTCTCTATTTTTATTACCCATTCATCTCCACTATCCTAAGAAAAACATCAAATAGCATAAGCGCTTATTTTCAATGAATCATGGCGCTGGACATCTTTGAAATCAAGCTGAACAAGCGACAGGAAAAGAAGGTGCTGGAGATCGCCAGCAAGCAAGGCCACTTTTCTGTATATTTAAACAAGGAGGACAAGCTCCGGATTTCCTCCGAGAAAGAGAAACCCAAGAAAGGCGAGACCCATGCTGTCACAGTAGATGCCAGCAACCACTATTATGAATGGCTGCTCGGCTGGCTGGGTCAGCAGGGCATCGTGCCTTCAGAAGAACTCATGGGCGAGATCGAAGGGCTGGTTATGGCCGAGAAAGCTGTCGAGGACGAAGAGCTTTCCCGGTCGATCGAAACGCTGGACTCGGTCACCGCTGACGCGAGGGAACGGCTGAGGAAACGCCTGGATGAAGAGATGCGGTCCGAGATCACTGCGAAGCAGAAGAACGATTTCCGGTGCGTGATTAAGCGCCTTGATGCCCGGGATTATAAGGCTGACTACATAGCTATGTGGACCACCCGCACGTTCGGGCCAGAAGACGGCCTGGCTTACGTTGCCAGCATTAATGGGGTAGAGGATCGCTTTGGGTCCAGCGTCATCCGAAGTCGCGTCTACGGCCGGATCTTCCTCGACGAGGCTAAACCGATCAAGGCGGGCAAGAGCCTGAAGTGGATCAGGCTGAGTCCGCCCTAGCTTTTCGAGACCTATTCCTATGAGACATTACGTAGGGCCAGAAGGTAAAGCAGAATTTTTAAAGACCGATGGCGATTTACCGCTCATCGTCGACGTACTCAGAGCCTCTTCCACGATCATAGCCGCACTTGCCAGAGGGGCTGAACAAGTGATTCCGGTAGAAGACGAGGCAGAAGCCCTCCGGCTCGGCAAAGCACTCAACGCAGTCACGATCGGAGAGCGTCACGGCATCAAGATCGAAGGCTTTGACCATGGAAACTCGCCCACCGAGATGCTCGGACTCGATCTCAATGGTAAGACCGTCGTGATCACCACCACCAACGGCACCCGGGTCATGGTCGAAGGAGGCATCATCGCCAGCACCCTCAACGCAGGCGTGGTGGCAGACAGGATCCGGTCGAAGCCGCATGCCTACCTTCTCGCCTCAGGCGCCCCGCTCAAATCCGACGAAGACCGGTGCGCTGCCTGCCTCATTGAGCTGATTGCTTCTATAATCGCGGATGGGAAAGACGTCGAAGCCGCCGTAAAGTCAGCATCATCATCCCCCGAGGGTATTGCTACTCTGGACGGGATCATGATGTCAGCCTCGGGCCAGAAGCTTACTGCATATGGGTACGGGCAGGATGTAGAAATGATCTGCACGGCCATCAATGCATACCCGATACTACCGGTTTATCGCAAGGGTGCTATACGGCTCGAATCGCTGAAATGATACTGGTTTGCCGGTCATGGGGCCATCTTGAGGTCTTGTTTGTGTCTTTGTGCTACCCCACCGGAACCCAAAGCAACCTCCAAATAAGCCCCCATTATTATCAGGATTTTTAAGGCGAGCAATTGCCTTGGCCACTACTTTTCTCTCCCGGCTTCAGCCCGGCAAAAATGATATTAGTGTTAGCTGCATTTATCATTTAGAGCTGATTCGCGTATGGGTGTCGATTTAGGCGATCTGGTGGAGCCGAGGGAGATCGAGCTGAAAGAATTAAATAGCCGTACTGTGGCTGTCGACGCGTTTAACACGATCTACCAGTTTCTTAGTATCATCCGCCAGCAGGACGGCGCCCCACTTGCCGATGACCGTGGCAACGTGACTTCTCACTTATCGGGCATCATCTACCGGGTGACGAACCTGATCGAAGAAGGCGTAAAGCCGGTCTTCGTATTTGACGGCAAGCCTCCGTCCTTCAAGGCGGAGACGATCAGGGCCCGGGCTGAGGTCAGAGAGGCTGCCAGGCAGATGTATGAGGCGGCGAAGGCGGCGGGCAGCGCGGAAGCTTCCCGGTATGCCCAGGCTTCCACCAGCATCAACCGGCAGATCGTGGATGACTCTAAGCAACTGCTGGGCTATATGGGCATTCCCTACCTGGTCGCGCCCTCTGAGGGAGAAGCGCAAGCCGCCCACATGGTTTTAAAGGGAACAGCTGACTATGTGGGTTCCCAGGACTACGATTCATTGTTATTCGGAGCGCCTCGGGTTGTGCGGAACATCGCAATAACCGGCAAACGCAAGGTGCCCCGTAAAAATATTTACATGGATGTCAAGCCGGAGATCATCGAGCTGCCGGACGTGCTTTCAGCCCTGGGTCTCAGCCGGGAAGAGCTGATTGACATGGCTATTCTCATCGGCACGGATTATAATCCCGGTATCTTCAAAGTGGGACCTAAAACTGCCTACAAACTTGTCAAGAAGCACGGGGATGATATGCCCGCCATTCTGGGAGAACTGGAGCAGGACATCGAGAACTGGCCTGCCATCAAAGAGTTCTTCCTGCACCCGGAAGTCACCGATCAGTACCAGGTGAAGTGGGGCAAGCCCGAGCCGGAGAAAATCAGGCAGTTCCTGTGTGATGAGCACAGCTTCTCCGTGGACCGAGTCGACAAAGTGCTGGAGCGGCTGACGACCGCCGTGTCCGAGACGACTAAGCAGAAGACGCTGTCTTCGTGGTTTTAAAAAACGTGCCGGTCATCAGGGTCGTCAGTCTTAGTTATCGGCGGTATCAGCCGCCGGAATCACGACTACGAACCTGGTTCCTTTCATGTAATCTCCGGGCACGCGGTCTTCTGCCCAGACCTTGCCCCTGAAATCTTCGACCAGCGTCCTGACCAGGTATAGGCCTAGACCTTTTCCGCCTGCTTTGGTCCTGCCTCGCTCAAATCTGGCAAACAGTTTTACTTTGAGGTCATCAGGTATGCCGGGGCCGTCGTCTTCTACCAGTACCTTGTAATTTTCCTTCCCTTCTTCGGTCATCTGCTCTAGCCGGATGTTGATTGTCAAAGGCTTGAGTGGGTCGGAGTGCTTGATGGCGTTGCCGATGAGATTGGAGAAAACGTCTTTGATGAGGTCGTTCGCGATAACGTAGCACTGGGGGATTGGTGTAAAACTGATGTTTACTTTCCGGCCGGGAATCTCTGAGTACTCGACGGCAACATCTTTTATCAACTCACATAGATCCGTAGTTCTTAGTTTCAGGTCGCCTTCGCGCACATGCTTCAGCTTTCGTACGTTATCGATTAGCCTGGAGCTGTTTCTGATTGTCTCTAGGGGCTTTTCCAGGAATTCACGCTCTTCTTTATTCAAGGGGAACGTTTCGAGGGCCATCTCCAGAAATCCTAGGGCAATATGGTTCATGTTGTTGATGTCGTGGCTCATCAGGTCCATGTAAAATTCTGTTTGTGCTCTGGCATCTGCCAGGTCTGTTTCCCATTGTTTGCGCTCCGTTATATCCTGGCATATTCCGAGCATTTTTGCTGGCTTGCTCTCTTCGAAGATCGTGTCTCCCTCGCATTCCACAAACCTTCGCTCACCATCAGGCCGCTTGATCCAGTAAGCCTCATGATAATGCTCCCCATTTGCCAGCGAGTCCTTAACCGATTGGTCCACCCTTTCCTTTTCCTCCGGGACTACAAAATCTAAAAATTTCTGGTAGGTGGGTACAAAATTGTCTGAAATGCCCAACATCCTGCATATCTCGCTTGTCCATCGTAGTTCATGTTTATGGAAATCCCATACCCATGTACCGATGTGGCCGTTTTTTTGTGCCAGTGCCATGTTGGCCTGGACTTCCTGGAGCGCGTTCTCAGCTTGCTTGCATTCAGTGATGTCACTCACCACCGGAACCATGTAATCAGGTTTTCCCTCCGGTGTTTTAACGAGGGCTACAGTCAGGTTCGCATATATGACCGAGCCGTCCATGCGGATGTAACGCTTCTCAATGGAGTACGAATCCATTTCTCCCGATAATAGCCGGACAACCATGGTCATGCTCCGTTCAATATCGTCGGGATGGGTAATGCTCATGAATGTCTTTCCGAGTAGCTCATCCCTGGTATAACCTACGATATCGCACATTTTTTGGTTTACTTCGATGAACGTGCCATCCGGCCGTACCCGGCCTATGCCTACGGCTGAATGCTCGAAAATGGCTCGATACTTTTTCTCGCTTTCTCGCAGCGCTTTTTTGGACAGGATCTGTCTGGTGATATCCCTTGCGATCCATGATACGCCGATGATCCTGCCGTCATCGCCAAAGATCGGGGATGCGGTCATTGATACGATTATCCTGGAGCCGTCTTTTCTGAGGCGTATAGTCTCATAATGCTCGATGCGTTTGCCTTCTCTTATTGTTTTTAATATCCTGTCCAGTTCCCCGGTACTTACCGGAGGTATTAAAAAAGATACACATCGTCCTATCGCTTCCTTTGTAGAATAGCCATAAAGTTCCCTTGCTCCTCTATTCCAGTCGGTTATGATCCCATCAAGTGTCATCGCTAATATTGCATCAGAGGATGCTTCGCAAATTGCCGCAAGGCGGTATAAACTTTCATTTTCTTCATACTCTATTGTACTTCTCTCACGATCGTAGTGCTGAATTGGATATCCCCCCACCTCCTGCTGCTAATGCTGAAACGATATTTCCGGCATTATAGATAATTCGACTATTATGAATAATAATATGCTTATAATAAAAATTATAATAGACTTGTTTGGCCTTATCTCGTATTGTCGGGATGATTATATGGCTTAATGTCCGGGAAATGATCTAACCAGTTCTCACCCGTGACCGTGGCCCGTCGCTATTCCCTGAATTCACAAAGGCTTTATCGTATAACGCCGTTAACTTTCTATTATATTAAGGTGTATTTTCATGAGCACTTATGAGGAACTTTCATCGAAGCTTAAGTCGATATTGGTACTGAAGGGTTCGCCTGTAGCCGTCAAGCTGGCCCGGACAAAAGAGGAGATTCCGGCAGGCATGCCAGAGCTGGCTGAGAAAGCACGACACTGTGAAATGGTCCAGAAAGCGAAGAACGGGGAGGCGTTCTTTGCACCGAAAGAAAAGCACGCGTGTGCCGGCGGCGCCAGTGCGCTTGGCATCATGGAGGTACCTGGCAATATCGAGAACGGCGATTTCTACTTTAGCCTGGGCCGGTTCAGCACCCGTAATGCTGCGAAGCGTACTGTGGACGATGTACCCAGGTTAGACGAGCACTGTTTTGCTACTTTGTACGCGCCGCTGGAGAAAGCCACATTCCAGCCGGACGTGGTCGTCATCATCGGCAACCCTAAACAACTCCTTCGTATCGCTCAGTCTAACATCTACAATACCGGCGGCCGTAACTACATCGATTTCTCAGGCATACAATCGATCTGCTCTGATGCCGTAGCCGAGCCAATCCTGACCGGCGAAATCTGTGCCACCTTCGGGTGTAACGGTTCCCGCAAGAACGCGAAGATCGAAGATGATGAACTCATCGCCGGCATCCCGGTAGAGAAGCTTGAAGTGACTGTGGCAGCGCTGGAAAAAGTAGCTGCTGCGAAGTAACTATTTTTAATCCGAAAATTTCTTTTTTTCAGATCATGTAACTGTTATCTGCTAGCAAGGACTTGCTCACTTATGTTTTTATATGACTTATCCCATTTATTATCAGGGTAGTTTTATTTGAAATCAAAGAATCAGCCGTCGATCATTTTCCTGCGTGTTCTTCTTTCGGCTATGATTGGTCTGATGTGCGCATTGTTCGCGGTCATTGCGTCAAACATCGTATTTATCCTGTGGGATAGTCTCGTCGGATTACCTGATGCCGGTTCTGCCGGTAATATGATCTTTGACTTGCAGCGCCTTGCCCTGTTCCTGGTGTTTGCTGCCATGGCTGGCGTTCTATCGACCCTGAATCTTAATAAAACGATCAAGGATGTCCTGGTGTCGGGTGGTATTGCCGGAGCATCGCTGGCTATATTGCTATTCCTCCCCCTGGTACTGTTAGTTCAAAATCCGAGCGGGATCTATGATAAGTTGTTTACTTCTCTGCCTCCCTACTTGCTATCGTCTAACGTGCAAGATTATTCCGGCACTTTTCAGCAAAATCTCAACCTCGTCGCTGCCCATACATGGCTGGCGATGCTGCTTATGTTCCTCGGGGCTACGGTCATTGCAGCGGGTGTAGCTTCTCGTTTACCGTATGCTAACAAGGGTAAAGTTCCGAAAAAATTCCGCATGCATGCAATCGCTGTAACGGGACTTGCTCTGGTTGTTATGGTTATACCAGTCATCGCTGCTGCAGCAGGCATAGGCGCAGGTGTCATTTCACATCCCACGGCTATCAACTATGCCGCTATCCTGTCTGTAAACGAGAGTGTAAACGATTCTGTAGCAGGCGGGGGCAACAATGTCCTTGACTTAACCGTATTAAAAAGTCCCGGTGGCAAGTATATCGAATCCGGCCGGCCGTTTACGGTTCTTATCAATGGCAAGGATGCGACAAATCAGTCCATTGCTACTGTTAATGGCATTCCGGTAACAATCGATCCGTCAGGCGGTATTGTTTATGAGGAAGGTTCCAGGCTGAAAATCAGGAACCTGAAGTCATCGGATACCGTGGAAATTATCGCAAATTATCGAGATGGGGTTAATATGACCCTTACGTTTAAAAGTAGCTCTTGATGAACCCTATGATCTCACTATACAGCATGATGTGGTCGTCGTCATCATAAGGCATCTCACGAGAGTCCACTTCAAGAGTGATCAAGCCCTTATATTTGTACTCTTTAAGCCGTGAAAGAAACATGCCAAGGGGTAGCAGGCCAAAGCCCGGGAAGATGTGGCCTTTCGAAGCATGGCCTCCATAGTCGCTGAAGTGTACATTCTTGATGCGGGGAATCAGCATGTCGCACGACAGTAGAATGTCCATGCCAGAAGCAGCGCATTCTGAAATATCTAAATTCACCGAGACATCGTGTTCATATACGAAATCTCTCAGGCTCTTGATGTTGAAGAGCGGTTTGCTGATGGCAGAGTTAACATGTTCTGTATTTTCTACTGCAATCTTATGATTACCGAATTTTTTACCGTATTTGGTGATCTGATCAACAAATATTTTTTTCAACGGCCAGCGTAATAAGGATGCTTTCGGAGTCTTGAACACCACAATATCTGGCTTGATCTCTTCGATTACATCCTGATCTGTCGTGGAATCGAATAAGTAATAGTATAATGGGCTCTGGGCTAGCAGGCTTCTTATCGGAAGGCCATGCTCAAGAGACAGCAGATGCATGCGTTCGTGGTCAGTTCCCATGGAGCGAATGTCGGTTTCGATGCCATCAAAGCCCGATCGTTCTGCGATGTCGAAGGCTCGGATATAGTCTTTGAACCTTCCTCCGGGTCGCAATTGAAAAAGCACATCGGGCATATGGCGTGGTATGCCTGATCTTAATATAGCCGCTGCGCTGGGAAAAATTACATATTATAGTATTTTTCCGTGATTTGGAGATTTACGTCGCCCTTCATCACGTAAACCTTGGAGGAAGCGTCGTGATGCAGTATCTCTCGCTCGACCCTGTAGCTATTATCCCGTAGCACGTCGCCGATCGGGGTGATCTGCTCTCGCATGATCTTTATGAACTTCACCGGGTTGTCCTCAACGCTCATCTCCACAATTGAGTGGACGATTACTTTGTCGGCCATGATAAACTCGGATATGCGGAAGATTTTCCCGTTTTTCTCTTCCTGTCCGATTACTTTGAACTCTACGTTAGCATAGTTATCAGTCAGATAGCGTGTAGTGGATAATGTAGAGTTGAGTAGCACGTTATACCATGGCATGATGTTATCCTCGGAAAAACGATCGGAAGAATAAATAGAGTCGAACATCTCTCTTTGCGATGTACGATCCATCCCGATGAGAGATGTTCGCCACATCTCAAGAAGAGATGTTCGATGTGTTATATATCTTTTTTGGATTCCGGCATGCCTTGCGGGCTTATGCCTTCACGTAGAGCGTGCCTTTTCCAGCCTCTGCGCGGTCACCGGAGTAGACATTGAACGATACCTTTTTGCCGTCGAATTCTACTTCTTCAGTTCCCTTGAGCGCAAATCCCGGCATCATGGCACCGATGGCTCCGAGCACGTAGATGGTGCCCCTTGTCATCTGGCCGCCGACACGACCCGGTGAGTTGCCGTGGATCACGATCTTTCCGCCGGGCTCCTTGGCGCCAACAGCTCTGCCGGCGTGGATGCCAGCGTTGATGTCGGTATTGCCCATGACGGTGATAGTGCCTCCGATCATGTACTCGCCGATGTCGCTTCCTGCGTTGCCCTTGACCGTGATGTTGCCGCCTTTCATGCCTCTCCAGTCGCCGCGGTATGCTGCGCCCAGGTAGTTGCCGGCGTTACCTTCGATTACGAAGTCGCCGCCTTCCATCTGGAGGCCGCAGAATGCGTCAGCGTTTCCCTTTACGAGGATGCTGCCACCCTTCATCCAGGCACCGCAGTACATGTCTACGTCGCCTTTACAAAGGACTGCACCGGCTGTCATCCTGGAACCGATGTACTTGACACGGGGAACGTTGCCGTTCACGATGATGGCCGTTTCTGCGGCAGTAGCGCCTGTCTGGCCGCTAATGTCGAAGAACTTGCCAAGGCGGTGGGTGGTGTTGCCCTCCCACACCGCCATGTCGGCGATCTGTTCCAGGGACTTGCCAGCGAAGTTATCGGGGGTGATGCACTCGGCTTCCAGCACGAGGTACTTCTCGCCGTTAGGGGTTAAAGTAACTTTTTCCATGTTAGTTGCCTCCTGCAAGCGGTCCTGCCTTAATCACATGCGGGTGCGGACAGTAGTTGTCCTGTACCGGGTAGTTGTTCAGGTTGACCGAGTAGTACTTCAGGAACTTCTCTACGACGTCGTTGATGACTTCCTTGTTGTTGAAGCCATCTGCGTCGGTCCAGATAGTGCTCTTCGGAGCGTCGACTGATACAATTTCGCCGTCCTTTAAGACGATCTCTCCAGCCTTTATCGTATAGGATGCCGCTTCGAATGCCTTGACGAGAACTTCAGGCTGCTGGCCGATGTCTGTGGTCTTCGGGTTTAGGTCGAAGATCGATACGTCTGCATCTGCGCCGATACCGAGGTGGCCCTTGGTCAGAGACATGCCGAGCGACTTTGCCGGGCCTGCCCTGGTCATCTGGGTGTACTCATACAGCGAGATTTCCCTGTCGATGTCCTTAAGCCTGGTCCGCTCTGGCACCCACTTGTGGAGGGTGGCCATCTTTTCGTCCCTGGCCTTCTTGCTCATGAGCCAGCTTGCGACGACCGGGTACCTGGTGAACGGTCCTGCGTTCGGGGCGTCCGTAGTCATGAAGCACTTCATCGGATCCTTGACTAGCAGTCCGAGCTCAAGGCCAATTGCCCACTGGATACCGCATACGTGGCTCTTCGGGTCGTAGATGAATGGTACTACGCCTGATCCGGTTTCAAGCTCTACATCGACGTTTGCCCATTTCATGTGGTTGGTCGAGTGCAGGGTGAACTCGAAGGGACCATCTGCGGTCATGGTCGTGGTTTCGTCAAGGGTGACGTAGCCTACATCCATGGTCATGTGGTCGTGCGAGTTAATATAGTCGGCAATCTTGTCCGCCTTGGACTCGAAGTCCTTCCACGCTGTGCCGCCGTAGGAGTTGAACTGGGCATGGGTGAAGTGCACGTTCTGTGCCCTTCCGGACTTCTTGTTGGTCTTGATGCCCTCGGTTAACGCAAGCGTCTGGAGAGTCGTGGTATAGTTACCCGGGTGACCCAGGTTGTTACCGTGCAGGTGGATCGAGTGTGGTAGTCCCAGCCTTTCGTTGGTTTCACAAAGACCCTGTATGATCTGCTTCGGGGTTACTTCGAAGTAAGGTACCGAATCGTCGATATCCGTACAGTTCTTGCCCCAGCCCCAGGCTTCCGTTCCGCCGGGGTTGACAATCTTTATAGCGCTGCCCTTGGTTGCCTTCAGCATCCAGGCGACGTACGCATCCAGGTTTTCCTTCTGACCCTTCTTGATGTACTCCATCACGAGCCAGTTGTTGCCCAGCAGCACGAATGCGGACTGGTCAAGGATCGGGGTGTCGTGCATCTCTTCGTGGGTGTGCCTTGCCAGGAGAGGCGGCATGGCCGCTTCATTGACAAAGGTGTAGCCCATCTTAGCATACCTGTATGCAGTTTCAAAGGTGCTTGGAACGGAGAAACCTCCGCCACCTCTCAGCATGTCGGTACGGGCGGTCATCTTGTCGTGGAGCTTATCCTCCGGCCTGTACATGCGACCTACGTTAACCTTTGGTCCGGCTACGTGGGTGTGGATATCGACACCGCCGGGTAAAACGACTTTACCCTTGGCATCGATGACCTTCGCCTTGGTGGACAGCTTGGAGGGCTCAACGATCTTACCGTTCTGGATAGCGATATCCTTAACGTCGCCCTTGACGCCATTTAACGGGTCGTAAACGAACCCGTTTTTGATAAGGATCTCATTTTTTGGAGATGTTGGGTTTGCAGACATGATTCTAACCTCTCACTGTCCATTTTTCTCCGCTTTGATCTCCTTCACCCTCTTCAGGATCCTCTCCAGGATTTCCCTGTCTGAAAGGATGCCGTCAGGAGCATTGGTGACTTTTCTGCATTGGATAGGCACGTTATCCATACGATAAGCCGTACCTTCTTCTTCAACACCTACGATTGTCGATGGCATGACGATCTTACTGATGCCAGTGGTCGGGGTTTCGTGGGGGTCTATGCAGATCGTCGGGATCTGGGCATAATACTTCATGGACGATACTGGGAAGTGGGCGCCGGGGTCCGAGGCGATCACAAGTGCTGCATCACACTCTTGCCTCCGAAGCATATCGTTCGCTGCGGTTTCTCCCGGATTGTACCTTGGGTAGCCCCTGGAGAAATCCATGGCGAACGGAAAACCCGACTGCCACGACATAACCTGGCCTGAGCCGGTCACGTTGTAATGTCCTCTCATCGCGACTAAAGTAAACTTAGTGTACTTATTCATGTCCGCAACCCATGAAATCGCGATGTCAATGTTTCTGTGCTTGCCTATGGTCTGGGTTACACCCATGCCGAAGAACAGCACACCAAACTTTTTAGACTTGGCCAGGTCAACGAGTGCCTGAATATCTTCCTTTTTAACTCCTGCTACCTCATCGGGGATATCCTCGCCCCTGGTGAGGGTTCGGATAGCATCCAGTAGCTCATAATCCTTGCCCTGTTGAACCGGAACGTAGATTTCTGCCTGTTTGGCAGTGTCGGTCGGCCTTGGGTCGACGACGACTACGGTCCTGTCTTTAAAGCCTCTCTCTGTGAAGAAGCCTCTCGGGTAGGTTGAGTATCTGCTCATGTGTCTGGGGTGAGCGTGAACCGGGTTACAGCCCCAGTAGATTACCAGGTCTGCGCGATTCTTTACTTCACCCAGGGTACAGCATGGAGCGCCTACTGTCTGGATAGCGAGGATTGAAGGTCCATGGCAGACGGATGCGGTGTTGTCTGTGACAGCTCCGCAAACCTCTGCAAGCTCGTTGCCGACTTCCTGCGCTTCGCAGGAGGTGGAGGACCAGCCATACATTAATGGCCTCTTCGCGTTAGCCAGGATCTGTGCCGATCTTTCGATGGCATAATCGTAGGATACGGGTGTAAACTCAGTAGAGCTGTCCGCCCTCTCCATGGGGTGGTGGATCCTGTGTCCCGCCTGGGCCGATTTGAATTTTTCATTTCCAATTACGCAAGCGTTGAGCGTGTCTACGATCTTGTCGCCATCCATGATTACTTTTATATCATCGCAGAGGGTTCCGCAGAATGGGCAGATAACATCTGTCACGACTTTCAAATTCTTCGTGTCCGGTGTCACCTGTGCTTCAATCTTAGATTCCATCATACTTAGGCCTCCTGCTTCAGATTCAGAGTGGATTTCTGGAGTAGCTTAATACCGTTTTCGACGGTCTCGCCTGGCGCTGCCTCGATTGTGACTTTATATCCCTTAAAGCTGGGCATTCCTGTCGAATATGTCTCAGGATTTGTTATCTGGTTTGCCCAAGGCCCCATGGGAATAAAAGCAAGCCCAGGGTGGGGACCCTGGGTCGTCTTGATTGCTCTGACGATTACTTCACCGTAAGCGGATTTTACCCTTACGGTCTGGCCTGGGAACATATGAAGCAGCTTCATGTCGGAGACATCGAGTTCCACGATGCCGCAAGCCTTGATGTACCCCTCATCATGTTTGTGGCCTTCAATAGCCACGCCTTGCCCGATTGTCCTTCCGGAAATCAGGTTTACTTCAATGGAGTTAGTCATCCTAGGGTCTCCTCTATTTTTTACCCATTCAGTTCTTCTGTAACGGGGCTGCTTCGACTTTCTTACCAGCGCTGATCTTTGATAGTTCAGCGAGATCTTCGTCAGCGATACCTGCACCGTGGTCGCCATGGCTGCCTGCGGCCGGAGCTGCGGTCTTCTTCATTACCGGGCTTGGGCCGAGCTTCTTGATGTCGTTGACCATGTTCTTGACGACTTCCGCCCACAGGGCACCTTCTGATGCTGAGACGAAGGTCATCTTGAGCCTCTTACCGTCAAGGCCCATCTCTTCCATGACTTTTCTTGTCAGGGCAACACGGCGCCTCGATTTGTAGTTACCAGCTATGTAGTGGCAGTCGCCGATGTGGCAACCGGACACGAGAACCGCGTCAGCACCGAGGCTGAATGCCTCCATGATGAACGACGGGTCTACACGTCCGGTACACATGATACGGACGACACGGACGTTGGGGGGATACTGAGCCCTGGATACACCTGCGAGGTCAGCGCCTGCGTAGGTACACCAGTTGCAAAGTATGCCGAGTATTTTTGGTTCGAATTCGTCAGCCATTTTAGACACCTGCCGGAGTGAATAGTGCAGCTATCTGCGCTCTGATCTGCGGGTTGGTGAAATGCTGCATCCTGATTGCCTTGGCCGGACATGCTCCACCGCAGGTGCCGCATCCCTTGCACATTGCATCGTTCAGGTTTGCCTTTCTCTTGTCGCCCTCTATGTCAACCATGGTGATTGCCTTGTACGGGCAGAGGCCTGCGCATACGCCGCAACCGGAGCAGAGCTCGTCATTGACTTTGCCTGCGATTGGCTCGAGCATGACTTTGCCCTGGTTGATAGGTACTGCCGCTGCTGCAGCTGCACCTGCTGCCTGCGCCACTGTGTCAGGGATGTCTTTCGGACCCTGGCAGCAGCCTGCGAGGAAGATACCGTCGGTCGAGGTCGAGAACGGGTTCAGCTTGGGGTGGGCTTCGAGCAGGAACTGGTCTGCGCTCCTCGAGATGATGAGCTTGTTCCTGAGTTCCTCGGTCGTCTTCTTGGGGATGATGGCCGATGCGAGAACTACCATTTCGAGCTCTATGTTGATCGGAGTACCGAGCAGGGTGTCCTCAGCCTGCACGAGCAGGTTCTTGTTGGGGAGTTCCTGGATCTTGGCGACTCTGCCTCTGATGAACTTGGCGCCCTCTTCCTGAATTCTGTAGTAGAATTCTTCGTATGCCTTACCGAATGACCTGATGTCCATGTAGAAGAGGTACGGTGTTACACCGGGCATCTTTTCCATGATCTGGTGGGCGTGCTTGAGCGAGTACATGCAGCAAACTCTGGAGCAGTACTGCTGGGCGTCCTTGTCTCTCGAACCGGCGCACAGTACAAAGCCTACGTTGTGGGGCTTCTGACCGTCCGACGGCCTGATGAGCTTGCCTCCGGTCGGGCCGGATGCGTTGATGAGCCTCTCGAAGTGGATACCGGTGAGCACGTTGTCGTAAACTCCGTAGCCCCACTCCTCTTTCTTCTCGACTTCGTACAGGTCGAACCCGGTGGCGACGATGATGGAGCCTACCTTGATCTCCTGGAACGAGTCTTTCATTTCGAGGTCAATTGCCTTCTTGTCACCGCACTTCTTGACACACAGCTCGCACTTTACGCAGCTGTCGAAGTCAACGGTGAACTTGAGGGGTACTACCTGCGCGTGGGCGATGTAGATTGCCTTCCTCGGGCCGAGACCGACATCGAACTCGTTGGGCCTGCTGACCGGGCATACTGCTGCGCAGTCGCCGCAACCGTTGCAAGCGTCTTCGATGACTCCTCTTGCCTTTCTCTTGACGGTGACGTTGAAGTTACCGATGTAACCGTCCACGTTGTGAACTTCGGAGTAAGTCAGGAGCTTGATGTTCGGGTGCCTGCCTACTTCTGCCATCTTCGGTGAAAGGATACACTGTGAGCAGTCCAGGGTCGGGAACGTCTTGTCCAGCTTGGACATGTAGCCGCCGATGGTCGTATCCTTCTCGATCAGGTAAGTGACGATACCGGAGTCTGCCAGCTTCATTGCTGCCTCGATACCGCCTACGCCTGCGCCGATGACCATTGCGGTCTTCTCACAGGGCACGGACTTGGTCTCGAGGGGCTCAAGGAGCTTTGCCTTTGCGACAGCCATCCTTACGATGTCCTTAGCCTTCTCCGTTGCTCTCTCGGGCTCCTTCATGTGGATCCACGAAGACTGCTCACGGATGTTTGCCATTTCGAATACGAACGGGTTTAATCCTGCGAGCTCTGTGGCCTTCCTGAAGGTTGGCTCGTGCAGACGGGGAGTGCAGGCTGCGACGACGATAGCGTCCAGCTTAAGGTCCTTTACTGCAGCCTTGATCTTGTCCTGGCCTGGGGTCGAACACATGTACGGGTATTCGTCAGCATGTACTACGCCTGGAAGTGTCTTTACGTACTCGGCGAGTGCCTTGACATTGACTGTACCGGCGATGTTAGAACCGCAGTGACAGATGAAGACACCAACTCTATTTTCTTTTTCGTTTGCCATATCTGATCCCCTCACACAATCCTGTCGAGTAACTTGTCAACCTTGATCTGGTGCGCGCTAAGGCCAAGCTCCTCTGGGCTCATGCCCTGGGCGAGACCTAGAAGCTGCGAGAAGTGCAGCACCGGAATGTTGTACTTGTCGCCGAACTTCTCAGCGATCTCGAGCTGGCCGAGGTCGAACTGCAGGTGGCAGAACGGACAGACATCGACGATTACATCGACACCGACTTCCTGCATGTTCCTGAGCTTCTCGTTGGTCATGTCCAGCGCGTAGTCCTTCTTGTAACCACGGACACCGCCGCCGGCTCCGCAGCACATCATCTTTTCCTTGTAGTCAACGCTCGTCGCGCCGAGAGCTTCGACCATTTCGTCGAGGAAGGTCGGCCTTTCGGACGAGAACGCGGAGCTACCGAATCTTCTTTCCCTGGCAGGCTTGAGCATGTGGCAGCCGTAGTGGACGCCGACCTTGATGCCGTTCAGTGGTGTGACAACGCTGTCCTTGATCTTCTTGATGCCTACATCCTTGTAGAGCTGCTCTGCGAGGTGCCTGACTTCAATGGTGCCCTTGAACTCCATGTCGGCGAGCTTCAGCAGCTCGTTGACTTTTTCCTTCTCGGCAGGGTTCTCCTTGAGCTTCTCGTTCACATCGTACAGTGACTTGTAGCAGCCATTGCAGACTACGGTGCAATCCATGCCCATCTTTTCGGACAGGCATATATTCCTCGCGGCCAGGGCTTCCCAGGTCAGGATGTCCATAGAGCCGAAGGCACCGGGAGCGGGGCAGCAGGATGCGCCGACGAGGTCGGCAAACTCTACGCCGAGGTTCTTGGCAGTCTTGAGGGTTGCAGCCTCGATACCGGGGTACCTGTTCGGGGCGATGCAGCCTAAGTATAACGATGACTTGTTAGATGCTGAGTGACTCATTTCTTAGCCTCCACTTGCGCCTTGATGGCCATGAGACCGGTAGCCTCGAGTATCTTCACGATGCCCGGGATGTACTCGGGATTTGAGGCCGTCGTCGGTGGTTCCGCCTTGAGGCCGAGCTTGAGACGCAGAGCCCTGTTGGCGTCGTTGTTCGGCACAGCATGGCCGGTCTGGGAGATAAACGTCAGGTTCTGCAAGAAGTTCTTCGGTATAAGGAGTTCCTTGGTAGCCATGTTCCTGAGCGCCATGATGACGTCGGTCGGCTTGACGTGCCTCGGGCACCTGTCTGTGCAGGTGTAGCAGGTCGAGCAGTACCAGATGGAGTCATCGTGGAGGAGCTGTTCCTTCATGCCGAGAGCGACCATTCTCATGATCTTCCTGGTTCGGAGAGCGTTGCGCCTGCCCTGGGGGCAGCTGCCTGTGCAGGTACCGCACTGGTAGCAGACGTCGATGTTTTCTCCGCCCTGCTTCTCTACCTCATGGGTGAAGTTGATTAAACCCTTGTTGAGGTTCAATACCTGTGATTCTAATGCTGCCATTTTTAGGCCTCCTTGATCTTCGGGGTCTTCTCTGCAAAGAGCTTGGCCTCAATCTTGTTGTACAGGCTTGTCTTATCGCCGGTCACGTTGATCTTGTTTCTCTTCATCGTGATCGTACCGTCAGCCGGGCACGCATTGATACAGGCTCCGCAGTAGATGCAGAAGTCCTTGTTGTATGCGAGCTTGCCGGGCTTGTGGCCAGCCTCTTCAACTACGGGCAGGTACAGAGCGTTGCACGGGCAGACGTCCACGCAGGTGGAGCAGCCGGCAGGGCACTTGCCAGTGTTGATTGTGAGATCTCCTTCGAAGACCTTCTCGACCTTGGCCGCATCCTTGGGACAGATGATCTGGCACCATGTACAGGTGACGCATTCATCCTTGTCGATGCTGACTTTACCGGTGAGCTTGGGTTCCTGGGTGATCTTGCGTTCGATCGAAATCGCGTCTTCTGGACAGATCTCTACGCAGACTTTACAGGCATCGCACTTCTTCTCGTCGAACTTGACCTCTCCGATTCTCTTCACGGTAAGGGGTGTTGGCTCCCTGTACTCGATCTTGAAGGCGTCGCAAGCTTCCGCACAGATACCGCACTTGGTGCACTTCTGGTCGTCAAGCTTGTAGTCGATAGCGTACTTCATGGTCGAAGCAGCCTTGTGGCCCTGATCGACCTTAGTAACGTCCCTCTTGATCGCGTCTCTGGGACAGACCTCTTCGCAAAGTACACAGCGAGTGCACTTGGAATCGTCGATCGCAGCCTTCTTCTCGAGTACCGGGAAGCCCTGCTGCTCCAGGATGGGGAGCTTGTTAGCGCCATCTACTGAGAGCTTGATCGCGTTGAACGGGCAAAGGATGTTGCATACGCCGCAGAAAGAGCACTTCTTCGGGTCAACGTCAACCTTCGATACCTTAGCCTTACCACGGCTGACTGCGCCGATTGGGCCTTCGGTAATTGCCTCTTCCGGACAGGCGTCAATACAGACTCCGCAACCGGTACATCGATCCAGGTCTACTGTCAGATTTAATTTCTGGGTCAGCAGCTTCTGTTCGATTACCTGCTTATTGTTCTCTGTTTTCTTGGAATAACTGGGAAACAAGGTATTTCCTCCTCCTATACAATCTCACTCCGTTGTAAGCGTGATAGCTCTCTGAGGGCAGACTTCAAGGCAAATGCCGCAACCATTGCAGACTTCCTCATCGACAACCACTGCCTTACCGTTCAAAACATTGTAAGTCTTCTTTTTGGTTACCGGGTTGGCAACCGTCAACTCCAATGCATTTACCGGACAGGCGACAACGCAATTATTGCAACCAGAACAGGTCCTGCCCTGGATATCTAATGAAATCGTCGTCACTTTAGCACCAGCCATTATGTTTAATAAGTTGGTTGATTTTGTATGACTACACAATCTATTTATAGATTACGAAGTCGTTTTTTCCTTATGTCAGGCCATTTTATTCAATTTTTTTATAAATGGCCTAAAGCTTTTATAGTTGATTTTCTCTGCATACTACACCCCGTGTTTTTAAATCTTTTCTCTCGTTGCTCATTTAGCCCTATCGAACCTCCATTCGTCGCATTATCGGTTTTTATCACTTAATGAGGGAAAATCATTCATAGACTGTATCTGTAATACTCGTGAGATTGCCTGCCATTTTTAAGAACTACTTCTAGGATTATTAAGATATAAACTTTGTCTAATTTATTCTATATTTAATTACAATTATACTTATTATTTATAGGTTATATACATAATTATCTATAATTTAAAACACGACATCTATAAATTATTTGACCATCTTATAAATTAGCTATTGGCCGTCGTTTGTGATCGATAGATATGATGCCGTTTTTCCGGCAGTCCATACATAATATATATGAATAATTCGGGAGATTAAAAGTTACCTAACGTTTTCCACATTATGGGTGAGAACAGATGCCCTTGGTCATCATCATATCGCCCTACCTGACCGAAGATATGGCTCTCTTCCGACCGGTAAAAATTTTTGCAGTTATAACTAAAGTTTTATATACCCCGGTGTTACTATGAATTTGTAGCTATATCAGGTATCTCGGGATTCTTTGTCCTGAAGGGACCTGAAACGGAGTTGAACGTATGTCGAAAGTAAAAGTGGCAGAGACCTGGATTGGCGCCTGTGCCGGCTGTGAAATATCGGTGCTGGACACTCACGAGGCTCTCTTACCTATCCTTGATAAGATTGAGTTCGTGTACATCCCGGTCCTTATGGACGTCAAGCACGTACCAAAGGCGACTGTGGGTATCGTATCCGGCGGCGTGAGGAACTCGGACAACCTCCACGAACTGCTCGAAATGAGAAAGAACTGCGACATTCTGGTCGCTCTCGGCAGCTGCGCCTGCTTCGGCGGCACACCTGGCCTGGCAAACCTCTACACCAACGAGCAGCTGCTCGAAGAAGTGTACGTTACCACCAAGAGCACCAAGAACGAGATCCAGAGGCACCCGTACATGGACGGCCTCCCGACCCTGCTCCCGGACATGAGGCCCGCGAGCGACTACGTCAAGGTCGATGCAATGATCCCCGGCTGCGGACCGAGGCCTGCGATGATCGCCCAGGCAATCCTGTCCTTACTCGGCCTCGCTGAGTACAAGCTGAGCAGCAAGTCTGTTTGCGACGAATGCACCAGGGAGAAGTCCGAGAGGAACATCAAGAAGATCCTCAGGCCATTCGAAGGTACCGTCGACGAGAAGAAGTGCCTGTTCGAACAGGGTTACCTCTGCAGCGGTTCCGCCACCCGTGCGGGCTGCGGTGCAATGTGCCCCACCTCCGGCGCAGCATGCCGTGGTTGCTTCGGCCCTTGCGAGAACTCCTCAGAGCAGGGTTCCGCCATGGTCAGTGCAGTCTCCTCCTGCTTCGGCCTGGACGACGACCCGAACACAGACCTGGACAAGTTCGTAGCTGAAGTCTACGACCCCATCGGCAACTTCTACAAATACACCATGCCCGTATCGTTCCTGACCAAGAAATGCGTCGAGAAGACGGCAGCAAAGAAATAAGGTGAGTATCATGGTCAAACAATTAAAAATTTCACCAGTAACCAGAATCGAGGGCCACGCACAGATCACCATCGATATGGATGACGCGGGCAAAGTGTCCGACGCAAGGCTCAACATCATGGAGATCAGGGGTTTCGAGAAGTTCCTGCAGGGCAGGCCAGTCGAAGAGGCCCCCAGGATCGTAACTCAGATCTGCGGTATCTGCCCAGTGTCTCACCACCTGGCAGCCGCCAAGGCAGTAGACGAGTGCTTCGGTGTTCAGGCACCCCAGACTGCAAACATGCTCCGTGAGCTCATGCAGTACGGCCAGTTCATCCACTCCCACTCGCTGCACTTCTACTTCCTGGGTGCACCCGACTTCGTGTTCACCCCTGACGGCGACCCGACCCAGAGGAACGTTTTCGGCATCATCAACGCCAACCCGGCGCTCGCTACCGAAGCAGTTCTGTTCAGGAAGATCGGCCAGCAGATCGTAGAGGCAACCGCAGGCAGGTCCATTAACCCGGTCACCTACGTACCAGGCGGCATCACCAAGGGTCTGACCCAGGCAGATGTCGACAGGCTGCTGCCCATGGCCAAGCAGGCTGTAACCTACTCCCAGAACGCGCTGGCACTCGCCAAGCCCATCTTCAACCAGTACATCGATGCAATCAAGCTCCTCGGCGAAGCCGAGACCATGCACCTCGGTCTGGTCAAGAAGGGCGACCTCGAGCTGTACGACGGTCAGTTAAGGCTCCAGGGCAAGGATGGCAGCACCATCAAGGAGTTCGACCCCAGGGATTACCTGAAGTACATCAGCGAATACGTGTACCCCCACTCCTACATGAAGGCCCCCTACTGGAAGGAAATGGGCTGGGAGAACGGAATGTACCGTGTCTCGCCACTGTCCAGGATTAACGTCTGCGACAAGATCAGCACCCCGCTGGCACAGGCTGAACTCCTCGAGTTCCGCAAGGCCTTCGGCAAACCCGCACAGCTAACCCTGCTGTACCACTACGCCAGGCTCATCGAACTGCTCTACTCGTCCGAGAAGGCAGTCGAGCTGCTCAGCGACAAGGCAATCACCGGCAAGGAACTGCGCACCCCCGTCAAGGCAAGGGCCGCAACTGGTGTAGGCGTCATCGAGGCACCCCGTGGTACCCTCATACACGACTACGACACCGATGCAAAGGGCATGATCACCCGGGCCAACATCATCGTCGCCACAGCGCACAACAACAAAGCCATGAACCTTGGCCTGAAGAACACCGCCCAGAAGATCATCAACACCCCCACCCCGGCCGAGGGTATCCTCAACCGGATGGAAATGATCATCAGGGCCTACGACCCGTGCTTCTCGTGCGCCACCCACAGCGTAGCCGGCAAGATGCCGCTCGAAGTGGTTGTCAACAGGCCCGAGGGCAAGCAGGTCATCCGCAGATAAATACATCAATTCCGGCGAGCCTCCCGGCTCGCCAACCTTCTTTTTTAAGAATACTATTTTGCCTTGGATTGGCTATTGAGCTATAGCCAGAGAGCCCTGCAAAAGAAATATAAAACTGCGTTCTGCGTTTCGGATCAGAATAGAGGTTGCCTCTGTGCCGTGAACGTGTACGATCGCTGCGCTGTGCCAGGGACACAGCGCAGCGATCGTATTGTTATCTCACTAAATCTAAGCGATCAGGAATGCGCAGATCTCTTTTCGGCCAATATCATCCCGAAGATGATTAACGTCGCTCCTGCCAGTGTGAATACCGTCAATACTTCTCCCAGTACCAGTGCAGCCAGCAGCACGCCCGACAGCGGCATAACGTAGATGAATACGGCCACAGTCGATGCAGGCAGCTTTTCCAGCCCATAGTTGTAGACCAGGAATGCTATCAGTGAACAGCATATGGTGAGAAACCCTACAGATAGCCATGTGAGGCCGGTAAATGCAACCGGCGAGGTATGCGGTGATAGAAGGTACAGTGGTATCAGCTCTATCGTGCCAAATATAAACACATAGTTCAGCACTGTAAGTGCCGAGTACTTCTCGTTTGCCCGTTTGCCGAGAACCGTGTACACTGCCCAGGCCAGGGTCCCGAGCAATGCAATGCCATCGCCCAGCAGATGTGGTGAAATGGCAAAGTTGCCGTTGGTCACGATGAGGGCGAGGCCTGCGAATGCGATCACCGCGCCGATGAGCTTGTTCCTGGTCAGCTTTTCGCCCATCACCGCCGTCGATAGGAATATGATAAAGAATGTGGAAAGGTTGAAGATGAGGGTGAAGTTACTCGCAGTGGTGTAGTTCAGTGACAGCACCTGCAGGAAGAAAGAAATGGTCACTCCTACTGTTGCCAGCAGTGCGAAGTATGGAATATCCTTAAGGTCCACCTTTAAGGCTTTTCGCCCTTTCCATAGCAGGGTAGCTGCTATCAACAGCGGAGTTGCCAAGGCGAAGCGCAGGGCCAGAATTTCTATTGTGCCGAGCTGGAGATAAGCTTCCTTGATCGCCACTCCTGATGCCCCCCAGAAAGCGTTGATCACTACCAGTCCTGCCAGTAGCCACCACATTTCCTTACCGGATGCCTTAGGAGTGCCTTTCTCGCCCATCATATGCCTCAATCCTGGAGGCTGGTAAAGTGGCTTTCTTCAGTTAAAAAGTTTGTCAGCGATGGTAGGACGTATTATTTATGGGCACCTGCAGTCCGCCATGCGAGAAACGCAGGGCTGGCGACTGTCCGCATGGCTTAAAAACGCTTATGTATCATGCAGTCCATATCCTGTAATCTAATTAAAGGAGGTTAGGTATGAATAAGAAGGTATTACTAGTTCTCGGCATACTGGCAGTCATCGTGGCAGCCAGCGCCTTGAGCGGATGTACAACGACTAATGGCGTCTCGCCGATTCCCGGCACAGGTACAAGCACGCCAACTACAGGAGCATCAACATCGGGGTCGGGTGACAAGATCACGGTGACTAAGACCGATGATAAGGTTACTATCACTGGTGGCAAGGGTGAAAAGATCAAGTCAGATCCGTTCCCCCTGAGCAAAGATGCGTGGTATATAGTAAAAATCCAGTATACCGGTGCGGAAATGACTGCATTCATGTCCGCTTTAGTTAATCAGCAAGCGATTGATGAGGATGTGACTGCACTCGGTCAACTGACAATCTGGCTGGGTCCGGAGACGACAGAGAAGATTTACCAGAAAGGCTCTCTTAAGTCCGAAGACTACATGATTTACATCGACAGTGCAGAGGGTCCGTGGACGATCGAAATCCTGAAGAACCCGACCGGTCCGGTCACTACAGACAAGACATTCAGCGGCAAATCAAACAAAGTGACACCGTTCTTCCACCTGGACCAGGGAACCGCATCGTTCACCATGAACCAGAGGCTGTCCGGTCAGTACTCCATACCGCTCGGAGTCGACATCTACAATGCGGACACCGGCGATTACATCGGTAACCTGGCTCACAACGACAATTCAGCCACGTTAACGGCGACTGAAGACATACCGACCAGTGGTAACTACGTACTAGAAATATACGGTGGCGACGACTGGGACATATCGTACTCTCAGTAAAAAATGATGGTTGACCTCAACCATCTTCTTTTCTTTTAACCGTTACAATTTTTATAATAACTTTTATATAACAACATATCCAATGTAATTCTATCAAATGGCAGGTAAACCCATGGATACTAAACTTTTCTTGATACCCTTAGTTCTCATAATCTTTCTTATCACTAGCAGTATAAGTGGATGTTTCGGATCTGTCGGCGGAAACTCGACTACGGCACCAGTCCCTTCTGGTGACGTGGTCACAGTAGAAGCAGTCGTTTCAAATGATACGATCACGATCAGCGGCATCAAGACTGATTCCGCCAGCGAAGTGATCAGCACCGACTTTCACCTGGATGAAGGCGCCTACCTGGTATCCTGGGAAAATGAAGGTAACCTGGGGAACATCTTTACAGCATCCCTGGATGTAAGCAACGGGGATGGGTTATACCTCATTTCTTTGATATCCGACACAAAGGGCTCTGACGTTATGGTTGTGGGAGATGTAATGATACCTGCCGGAATGTATCACCTCGACGTAGGCAACGGCGGGACTTTCGCAGTGACAATCACGAAACCTACCTCCGGCAATTCGATACCACTGACAATGAACGTCTCTAATGGCTCTTCCGTGGCTCAAGCGGTACAGCTGAACACCGGGTCTGTGAAGATCAATGTAACGCACGACGTCGTCCCGGACGATACCACTATTGTGCGTCTTTATGACCTGAAGGGTAAATCGGTTTTATCCGAATGGGTACAGCAGAGCGATGGTACATCCAAAGAACTGACCTGTGATATCCCCACAGCTAGCATTTACCTTATCAGCGCTACGTTTTCGCTAAACACCGGCGGCGAAGTGACCATCAGTCAGTGAGGCGAGCTTTCGTTTGTTCTCCCCCTGAAATCTTTTTACTTTCATTTACAACAAGCACTAATTTTTAATATAATGAAATTAAGTTATGACTATGCTGGCCATATCCATAACAGCACTGGCACTGTCATTACTCTGCGGCATAGGTATAGGAACGATCGCCGGCCTGCTCCCGGGTATTCACGTCAACAATACGTCGGCAATCCTGCTGGGCTTCAGCCCTGCTCTGGTAATCGCCGGAGTCGAGCCCCTGTACGTGGCGATCACCATCATATCAAGCACCGTAGCACAGAGCTTTATGGATATCATCCCCTCAGTGTTTATAGGAGCTCCTGACGAAGCTACTGTACTTGCCGTCCTGCCGGGCCACAAGCTATTACTGGAGGGCCGGGGCCTCGAAGCAGTGCGGCTATCCGCAATGGGAAGTGGGCTGGCAATCTTCGTATCCATGTTACTTATTGCCCCGCTCTCCTTTGTCTTTAAAGCGGCATTGCCGTTCATGCAGGCTTACATGGCTTTTATTCTCATGGCTATATCTGCGTTCGTGATCCTCTCTAACTATTCTGGCAGCCGGTACACCTCAAAAGCAGGACGGATCAGAAAGATCGGCTGGGCACTGATCATATACACGATCGCCGGCATCCTCGGCATCACAGCATTTTATGCCGAGAACACCCTGGCGCCTGTCATTTCTCTCGGGGCACCGTCAGTGCTGTTGCCGCTTCTCTCCGGGCTGTTCGGGGTACCTGCCCTACTCATGAGCCTGAATGCCAAGACATCGATACCTCCTCAAAGGAACAGTCGCTTGACTATGCCTCCGGGTGCTATACTACGGTCCGGGGCAGCCGGCACTATCGCAGGTTCACTGGTGTCGTGGTTCCCGGCTGTCAGCGCCGGCGTAGCAACCTCGATCGTTAGCCTGTTTTCAACAAAAGCTGACGATTCCGACCGGAGATACCTGATATCAGTATCCGGTGTGAACACATCAAATGCGATCTTTTCTCTCGTCGCTCTCTACGTAATACTGCGTCCCCGTAGTGGCGCTGTTGCCGCAGCCCAGGACGTGCTCGGCGGCTCGATCAGTTACGAAGTGTTCCTGCTCTTTCTCCTGGCCATATGCATTACCGGTATACTGTCATACCTGCTGACACTGGCAGCCGGTTCATGCGCTGCAAACATCTTTTCTCTACTCAACTACAGGTGGCTCAACTGCGGAGTAATGGTTTTTCTGGGTGGAATGTGCCTGGTGATGACCGGTATTCCCGGGGTGTCAATCTTTATGATCTCCGCCGCAGTCGGTCTGGCCGCCTATCTGATCAATGTCCGGAAAACCTGCCTGATGGGGGTGCTGCTGGTGCCTTGTATTTTATATTTCCTATAAACGAAGGATAAAGCTTAATCCCGGGGCCCAAATAACTCCCGACTACCAGCCCTCGGGGAACTGGTAGCGAGGAGAAGCCGGTCTGGGGTGAGCAGAGCTACACGTAAGCCAGTAATAAATAAAACATTTTTTATGCATGTTCTCTTTTTAAGCTTCAGCTTCAACATCAGACATCAACCAGAATGTCGTCGCCCTCAACCTTAACCGGAAATGTCTTCACCGGTTCTTTGGTCGTAGAGTTCATCGACTTCCCGGTTGTCAGATCAAACTGTGCGCCGTGGAACAGGCACATCACCGCGTTTCCCATCAGCAGACCGCCATCCAGGGGCTGACCCATATGAGAGCACCGATTCTCGATCGCATAAAAGTTACCGCCCACGTTTGATAAAGCGATCTTCTTATCCCCTACCACATATCCCTTTATCGACCCGGGCATGATCTCCGAGGTACTGGCTACTCTGGTAAATACCATAGTCTCAGGTATCTTCCACATTGATTATGAAGGTTTGCCGAGTGTGGACTGGCCTATGTGTTGAGATAACGTAAAAATCATATTACAGCAGGCTGGTTTTACCCATAGGACCAAATGACTTATAAATATGTAAGTAAACGCTTCTAGCGCAGCTATGTCTTTGGGGATGGGTGGGACGTGCTGGGTTAGTTCATACCATGCTCAGCCTGGACTATATTCAGTTAATGGTAGTACAGCACACCGGATCAATGGTAAGCCGGTCATCTCGGTCATCGGGGATTCCCGGGCAATCCCGGGCTCCGGCAACTATGAGCTGGCTTACTGGCTAGGGTACGCTCTGGTCTCAAGGGGGAACAGAGTCATTACCGGCGGCTCCAGTGGAATCCAGGAAGCGGTATCACGAGGAGCATGTATCGCCCACGGGTACTCTGACAGCGATGTCATCAATATCCTGCCCGGATACTACCCGTGCAATCCCGGCCGTTTCTATGGAGCCTGCATATCTGTCAGCAATGATATGTCCGGCGATCTAGTCGTATCCGGCAGCGATGCCGTCATCGCAATAGGCGGCGGCTCAGGTACCCTGACGCAGCTCGCCCACGCGTGGGCACTGAACAAGCTGATCATCGCTTACCGGGTAACGGGCTGGAGTGGCCGGGTCGCAGGTCGCCCGATGGACATCAGGCAGAGATATCCCGATATACCAGACGATCAGGTATACGGTGTCACCTCCGAAAACGAGGTGCTGGAGAAGCTGGAGCTACTGGGTAAATATCGGTAGCATGGCGAGAGCGTGAGCTTTGAATTTTAAAGGCCAGTGCACTAGGCCGAACTATAACTAATCGTTCCTGCCATTCTGGAGCTTCAATGATCGATGCCTGTCGGCGCACCAGCGCCGATATAAAGGCTTATATCCAACCTCGCATTATTAACATCGAGAACATATGGTACGGATAGCGCTGCCCAACAAAGGAAGAGTTTATGAACCCATCATGGCCCTGTTCGAAGGTGCGGGCCTCCATGTGATCGAGCATTCGGAGCGTAGCCTGTTCGCGAAGACCGTGGACGAAGACATCACTCTGCTGTTCGCCCGTTCCCGGGATATTCCGGGCTACGTGGAGAATGGGGCAGCGGACATGGGGATCACCGGGGAAGACTTCATCAAGGAATCAGGCGCTGACGTCGAGGTGCTGCTCGACCTTGGCATGGGCAAAGCTAACCTTGTGCTGGCCGTACCCGAGGAATCCCGGATTGAACGCGCTGAACAGCTCTCGGGTAAGAAGATCGCTACCGAATTCCCCGAGATCACCCGGAACTACTTCGCGTCCAAAGGCATCAGCGTACACGTGGTCGAAGTTTGCGGCGCCACGGAAATAACGCCCCACATCGGCATCGCAGACGCCATCGTAGACCTCACGTCCACCGGGACCTCTCTATCCATGAACCGCCTGAAGATCGTCGACCAGGTGCTTCGGACATCCCAGAAGCTCATCGCCAGCAAGGCCACTCTCGCCAGTGACGGCCGGAAGATCAAAGAGATCACCCTCGCACTGCAGAGCGTAATCGAAGCCCGGGGCAAACGGTACCTGATGATGAACGTCCCTGAAGCCTCGCTGGACGCAGTCCGAAAGCGACTGCCAGGACTGGCCGGCCCGACCGTGCTGAAAGTCGAAGCTTCGTCCCCCATGTGTGCCGTTCATGCAGTCGTACCCGAGAAAGAGATCTACAAAGTGATCAACGACCTCAAGGAAGTCGGCGCCAGAGACATTCTTATAGTGCCCATCGAGAGAATCGTGAGGTGAGTCCTCACCATCGGGTGAGTCCTCACCATCGGGTGAGGCCTCACCATCGGGTGGGGACTGACCCCGCGGCGAGGACAAAATATAAGGCCTCACAGAGTATGATGAAAAACCGTTAAGGGTGGAGATATTCTTTGATTGACTGGAAGAAATGGAGACATGTGACGAAGCTGGACCCCGACAAGGCGATCAAAAAGCAGGATGTAGCTGCGATCGTCGACTCTGGCACAGACGCCATCATGGTCTCGGGCACAACGGGCATCACCAAGGAAAACGTGGCAAACCTGGTCAACATGCTGTCCGAGTACAGCATTCCCAAGGTCCTGGAACCCTCGCCCGCAGGCGTGATCCGTGACGACCTGGACTACATTTTCATCCCGTCCGTGTTCAACACTAAAAACTCCAAGTTCCTGGCAGGCATGCAGAAAGACTTTGTCAGAGACTACCCCGTCCAAAACTGGGACCAGATAATCCCCGAAGCGTACATCGTCTTAAACCCCTTATCGGCAGTCGCCCTCGTAACCCGGGCGCAGACCGGGCTAAGCCCCAAAGATGCGGCAGCCTACGGCGAACTCGCAGACCGGTTCTTCCACTTCCCGGTCGTCTACATCGAGTACAGCGGCACCTACGGCAACCCCGAGCTGGTCAAAGCCGTCCGTGAGAAGCTGAAGGACTCCGTCCTGTACTACGGCGGAGGCATCGACTCAAGAGAAAAGGCCGAAACCATGGCAAAGTATGCCCACACCATCGTAGTCGGCAACGCCGTATACAAGAAGGGCGGCGTCGAGAAACTCAAAGAGACGATCGTCAAGTAAAAATCTATAACAAATCTCGGCCTCGAGAGGCCTTGGTTTTTTAAACGCAAAGAGACCAAGAGGCAAAGCTATAAAAAGTATTGTCAATAGGCACTTGTCTCTTTGCGTTTAAAAAACCAAGGGGTTTTATCGCCCCACTTCATTTATACAGCATCAGCCTGTAAGCGATGTCCATTCGCTGTATCCCGTGATTCTTAAACCGCGATTCCGCCGCAAGCTCTTCTACCTGGGCAATCGTATAAAACGGCTCTGTATATGCGTGAAGCCTGAAGATCCAGGCTCTTAAAAACCCATAGCGTCGCTTGAACCGGGCGAACAATGTCGGATCAATGTCCCGAGAGATGTCGTATATCCAGGCTTCACCGCCTTCCCGGAGCACCCGGTAGATTTCGTCGAGCGCGAACTCAGGTTTCTTCCAGTGGTGGAAGGAGAGCGTGCTAATCACCAGATCGAACTCCCGGTCCTTAAACGGGAGAGCATCGGCACTGCCTTGCTTGAACTCTACGTTTGTCAGGCCTTCTTTCCTCGCTGAAGCGGAAGCAATTTTGACCATGTCGTCCGAGAGATCGAGGCCGACCAGGTACCACATATGATTTCGACCGGCCATCATGATCGGCAGCTTTCCCGGCCCGGTACCAATGTCAAGTATCCTCCCCGCCTTCACGTGCTCTTCTACCTGGGCCCTGACCATGTCGTAGAAGTCCAGAAAAACCGATGAGTCTGTAAAGGCTGAATACAGCCGGGATAATGGAAACGGTATAGCCTCAGGCTCCAGGCTGGCAAGGAAACTCCTCAGCGACATCGTACGAATATTATCGTGCCGGAAATAAAGCAGTTTGGCTTGATTATCTGATACTGAGAAAAGCCCTTTT
>CAZJRS010000012.1:29388-52320 GCA_964548585.1 uncultured Methanocella sp.
ACAACATCTTTTCTCAAGATATTAGAATCTGTTTTAAATCATGGCAGGTAGCAAGAATGCCAGTAATGCTACCACCATAGCAATGAGAGTCGTCTTTCGGGCCTTGCTGATCGTCTTTCGTTCGTGGCTCCGTAGCAGGCTCACGCAGACGTAGCCCAGGATTACGATCGTTAACGCAGCGAAAACTGCATAGATCGGATTGTAATAATACGCGGAAAAATCCAGACCGAACTTCAGGATGTATGGCAGTGGGGCTAGCAGTAAAGCGATCAGGTACAGAGCGATGGCTGCATACCTTGCAGTTGACTCTCCGTACACGCGGGCAACTGTTTTCACGTCTCTGAGGGCGTCGCCTTCGACGTCCATGATACCTTTCATGATCTCCCTGCCAAGGCCCAGGAAGAAGGCCATGGCGGACAGCAGGAGTAATATCGGGGAGGCGTTGAACAGCATGCTGCAGAAGAGGAACGGCGCAGCCATGGTGAACGCGATGTAGATGTTGCCCAGGATTCCGTATTCCTTCAGGCGGTAATCGTAGAAGCAGCCGAAGACGATCATGGCGATGACCACGATGAGTGCGCCCTCGTTATTCATGAATACGGCGGCGGCAATGCTGACGATGAAGCTGACGACGGTCAGGGCCAGGGCTTCGTTTTTCGAGATCTCGCCCCTGATGATGGGCCTGTCCGTACGGTTATTCTTCTTATCGACTTCTACGTCGAAGTAGTCGTTCAGGGCGAAAGTCCCCATCTCCGCGGCTATGGCAGCGATGACGCCTGCCATGGTGATTATTGGATCGGGCCATTTCCCGTAGGCGATAATCATGCCAAGGACGAAGCTGACGGCGAAGATCAACCCGTGGTCGAGGCGAGTCAGATCCCAGTAGGCTTTCAGCTTCTTTAGCACAGAGACACCCCAAATGTTAATGAATGATTAGTATGATCGTATAAAACGGTTACTATGAGTAGTGTTCCGCTTTACGTGTACCACGCCGGGCAGGATGATCCGAAGAAGTGCTCGGCCCGGCGCATGAAGAAGTTCGGCCTGATCACGATGTACGATGTGCCAGAGCGTCTGCCAGCCGGGACCATCCTCATGGACCCTACGGCAAGAAAAGCGCTGTCACCCGCCGATCGTGAGCTCTCCGCCAGGGGCATCGTCGTGCTAGATTGTACCTGGGAAGAGGTAGAGAGGGTGTTCCCGCTGCTGAAAAGCAAGAAGATGCAACACCGGGCGTTGCCGTATCTACTGGCCTCGAACCCGGTCAACTACGGCCGGCCGTTCACGCTAAATTCGGCGGAAGCTTTCGTGGCAGCCCTGTATATACTGGGCTTAAAAGATCAGGCTAAAGAAGTGGCATCCAGGTTCAAGTGGGGAGAGACGTTCTTAATCCTGAACCACGAGCCTCTCGAAGCGTATGCCGAAGCAAAGGATTCCGCCGACGTGATACGCATACAGCAGGACTTCATGCCCGAGGGAAGCTGATTTTCAATGCCCTGTGGACCAATCACCGGAGTCAGTAAAAACTATCCCGGTAAAACTTTCACCACGCTAGCAAAAACATGATTTACTTCCACCACATCAATGGCAGCATATGAAGATCGCCGAGCTTAACCTGCCACAAGCGCTTAAGGACTTTTACATCGGGACGGGTATCGCGGAGCTCTACCCGCCTCAGGGTGAAGCGATCAGGCAGGGGCTGCTCGAGGGAAAAAATCTGCTGGCAGCCATACCCACTGCCAGCGGTAAAACCCTGCTGGCAGAGCTGGCTATGCTCAAGTCCGTCTCTGAGGGCGGTAAAGCGATCTATATCGTGCCACTGAAAGCGCTGGCTTCGGAGAAGTACGACCGCTTTGTCGAGTTTTCGAAGCTTCCGATTAAGGAAGGCGGAATCAAGGTCGGCATCGCCACCGGGGATTTCGACTCACGGGACGAGTACCTCGGCGAAAAAGACATCATCGTCCTCACGTCGGAAAAGACCGATTCACTGCTCAGGAACGGCGTATCGTGGCTGTCAAGCCTCAGCGTGGTTGTAGCTGATGAGGTGCACCTGATCGACTCGGCAAACCGCGGCCCTACTCTTGAGGTCACCCTCGCCAAGCTCAGGAAAATCAACAAGGACCTGCAGGTACTCGCTCTCTCTGCCACGATCGGCAACGCGAAAGCACTGGCAAAATGGCTGGATGCCGAACTGGTTTTGAGCGACTGGCGGCCTACTGTCCTGAAAGAGGGCGTCTTTTACGGGCGGGCGATCACCTTCCCCAAAGAGAAACGCGTGGTCAACTCCGCGGGCCCGGATGAAGTGATTTCTTTAGTTTCCGACACGCTGGAAGAAGGCGGCCAGTGCCTGGTATTCGCGAATACCCGGAAAAGTAGCGAGAGCATCGCCCATAAAGTGGCCAGATCCCTGGCGAAGCGACTCACCCCGGTGGAGAAGGAACCACTAGCGAGGCTAAAGCAGGAAGTTCTGCGGCACGCGGAAACCGACACCTGTGAGAAGCTGGCCGACTGCATTGCCAGCGGCGTGGCATTTCACCATGCCGGTCTCCGTGGCGAACACCGGCGCATCGTGGAAGACGCCTTTAAGAAAAACGCCATTAAGGTCATAGCCTGCACTCCGACGCTCGCCGCCGGCCTGAACCTGCCCGCCCGCCGGGTGATAATCCGGGACTACAAGCGGTTTGACGTGAACTACGGCAGCGTGCCCATACCCGTCCTCGAGTACAAGCAAATGGCCGGCCGGGCAGGCCGGCCGAGGCTGGACCCGTATGGCGAAGCCGTCTTGATCGCCAAAAACCACGAAGAGTTCGAAGAACTCATGGAGAACTATGTTACGGCAAGCCCCGAGCACATCACGTCAAAGCTGGGCACCGAGCCGGCCATGCGTGCCCACGTGCTCTCCGCCGTAGCCACGAACTTCTGCCGCAGCCGCCAGGACCTGAAAGCCTTCATGGACACCACGTTCTTCGCATACCAGCGGGGCGATCTATCCCACGTCATAGACAACGTGCTGGACTTCCTGCTGGAAGAAGCCATGCTCATCGAGAGCAAAGGCGGTAGCCTGAAGGCTACTGAGCTGGGGTCGCTCGTCTCCCGGCTCTACATCGACCCGCTTTCCGCATCGATCATCGCCAAAGGGCTTGCGAATGCAAAAAAGAGGACCGATACTGCCGACTTCGGCCTACTCCACCTGATCTGTTCCACCCCGGACATCAAATCACTGTACCTGCGCAGAGGGGACTACTCATGGATCGTACGGTACACTGACGAGCATGCGGCAGACTTCCTCGGTGACGTTCCCGACAGCTTCGGCGACGACGTGGAATTCGAGCAGTTCCTGGCGGCAGTCAAAACCGCCGCACTCGCCGAGATGTGGATCAACGAAAAGAGCGAAGAAGAGATCACCACCTTCTTCAACATCGGACCCGGAGATATCCGAAACCTCATGGAAACCTGCAACTGGCTCATGCATGGCACAGCGGAGATCTCCGTCTTACTAGGCGTCCCCGTCGCCCGCACTGCCCGGGAACTGGCCATACGCATCGAAAACGGAGCCAGCCGCGAGCTACTGGACCTGATCGCACTAAAAGGCGTAGGCCGGGTCAGAGCGAGAAAGTTGTACGATGCAGGCTATACCAGCCGCGAGAAACTGAAAACCGCAGACGTCACCGCGCTTGCCGCCCTACAAGGCATCGGTGGCAAGCTCGCGGTCAGTATCATGAGCCAGCTGGGCAGAAAAGTGGACCTGGTTCCTGTGGCAAGCGATGAAAACCAGGCCGTATCCGGCCAGAGCACGCTGTTTAGCTTCGATGGATAACCAGAACGGATAAAAGCTATTTTTATCATGTGCTTCGTTTCTCCCGTCATTTTTACTACCCGCGTTAGTCTGTCGTCATCGGCAGGCGCCTGGGTAGTAAGAAAAGCTATTTGCAGTTTCTGCCCGGAGCTAGTATGGGCGCGGGTTCGTCGAAGCCAAATCTAAAAACGCTAATTAAAAACGATCAAAAACGATAAAAACGCTTATAAAAACGCTAAAAACGTATTCGCAAAAATCACTGCTTTCGTCTCCCGCCCCTAAATCCTCAATATTTGTCAACCCGGGATACTTTTATCACATTTCAAATCTTCTTTACAGTGATGGCTACGCTCATCGTAACAGGCGGTAAGAAATACATCGCCGATGTCAGGGCATTTCTCAACACGACTGCCGCCATCGGTGCGGATTACAGCGTCACCGTGCAGGCCGTGAACGCAGATGCCATAGCCGGCAGGACCCACGTGGAGTTCGCCGTGGGCAAAGCGGTAGAGTCCTTTAAGCACAAGCGAAACCTCGCCCGGGATACCGGCATGGAGATCATGCTATACCTGCGAGGCCGCCGCCAGATCGAAAGGGCGATGGACCTCGGAGTAAAACCCGGGGATAACAACGTGGTCATAGCAATCGTCGGCGAGAATGCCGAAAGAGCTCTTCCCGCTGTGCAGAGCATCCTTGATAAAGTCGACGAGAACGTGATAGACTATTCTCACAAGAAAGACGATCTACTGATGAAGCTGTTCGATATCACCCCGGCAGAGATCGAGATCGTGGGCAGGGACCGAATACCAGAGCTCGTGCGGGAGAGATCGGCATTGCTGGAGTTTGAGAAATAAGCTCTGCTGTATAATACTTTCAGTCCATCAGGTAACCCATTAATATGCTTGTAACCAATTTCTTTTTGGTGAACCGAGAATGGCTAAATCGAAGGCCCGTTATTCTTCTGAGGATCTTGAAATCATACCAGGCATCGGCCCGAGCATGGCCGCTGATCTGAGATCGATGGGCATAGTGAAAGTGAGCGATCTGGTGGAGAAGGATCCTGAAGTTCTTTACGATACTTTCGAAGCCAGAGCCGGTGTGCACATCGATCGCTGCGTACTCTACGCGTACCGATGTGCTGTCTACTACGCAGAAGGCGGCCGTGAGCCCGAGAAGCTCATGTGGTGGAACTGGAAAGACCGGAAGGACTAGAGCTATGGATTTTCAGCACATAGAAACGGGTGTTTGCGGGCTCTCGTGCCGGCTCTGTCCCCGCTTCCACTCGGAAAGCGAAAGCCGGTGCGCGGGCTGTAAAAGCCCCCACAGGATGGGCGCGAGCTGCCCGTTCGTCACGTGCGCCGTCAAGAAGAAGGGAATAGAGCTCTGCACCGACTGCGGTGACAGGGGCTCATGCGAGCGGCTGCGCAGGCATCTGGAGGCTTCGCAGGAGCACGACTCATTCGTCTGCTACCAGAAGCTGGCAGATAACATCGCCTTCATCAATGCGCACGGCATCGAGGCTTTCGACGCTGCGCAGACAGAACGTGGCCGGCTGCTGACCCGGATGATCGCCGGGTTTGACGACGGGCGATCAAAGAGCTATTACTGTGTGGCAGCCACAGTGCTCGACGTGGCGGAGCTTGAAGCGGCTCTTGCCGAGGCGGAAAACGTTGACGCAACGATGCCGATAAAGGGCCGGGCGAAAACGCTGAGGGCCAGCCTCGAAGAGATCGCAAAGAGTCGAGGTTACGTACTAAAGCTGCGAAAATAGGGATGCGACTTAGGCGCTATCGTACGGCTAAGGTTTAATAAAACCTGCCACGGCGGCGATCGCCTTTGGTAAAGCTGGAATCTCAAAAACGCCAAATGGCCAAACCGCCAAACCGCCAACGATAAAAATATTGGCTATGCATGCCCTATATCTGCAGTATTTTCCGGCCTGACCTATCCGATGCTCTTGGAACGAATTTCGAATTTTACTGCAAGAATTGAGACATGCTCTGTCATCTTTAAAAAGCGTTTGGCGGTTTGGCGGTTTGGCCCTTTGGCGTTTTTGAAGCCTAAGTCTATTTGGCGGTTTGGCGGTTTGGCCTTTTGGCGTTTTTGGAGACTGAACACGGTTGACAGATTTGGCGTTTTCAATTTTTTGATCTATCCCAGAGCAAACACTAGTAGACAATGCACATGGATACTGGATATCCGTGTGGCACAGGCACAGCGATCGAGTTGCCGAGTCGTCCCGATACAAGGCCCGGGTATACAATCAAATGTCTAAGTTATTATCTGTCATAGCGCAGCGTTCGTATTGCTGAGTCATACCTATGCAAGGGCTTGATTAAAAGCTGAATTAACCCTACTTATTCAACATAGCAATCCTTGTTTAGATGCTACTCTATCGTAATCCTCTCAGACGCAGAGAACGCCTTCAACTTCTCCGTACTCGAGAAACAGCACAAGGTGATGTTGGCCCTGCGGGCGCTGTCTATGCCTGAACTGATCGGTGCCGCTTTCGACATAATTAACGGTATCCCGGCTCTCACCACTTTCATGACCATGCCCGCGGGCTGTCGTCCTGAAGAGATCAGGAACAGCTTCGTCAGGTCGTCGCCCGCTAATGTCGCCATGCCCACTACCTTGTCAATGGCGTTGTGCCGGCCGATGTCCAGAGCCTTGTACTTCAAGTTACCCTCCGCGTCCACAAGGCTCGCGCTATGGGCTCCCTTTGTCCTGTCCTGGGTCTCGTCATACAGGTATTTCATACTGTCGAGCAGCACGTCGATCCTGAACGTCTGCACTACAGGTATGTTCAGGTCTTCATCACGTTTTTCCCAGTTGACGCCGATGCAGCCGGACGAGCGCAGCTCGTACCAGAGATCGAAATGATCGAAAGAGCGGACTTTCAAAAAGACTTTTCCATCCTTTTCCATGACGTCTTCGATGTCACTCTTATCTTTTACCGCGCCTTCGGTGACCATGTAGCCGATGGCCAGTTCTTTATGGAGGTCAGGTGTGGTCACTATCGACGACAGTTTGGTTCCATTGATGACGAGCTCGATGGTTTCCTCGACCATAACCGGGTCTGTGGCAGGCTCTTTGCCTGCTCTCGTGATCTTCACCGAGTGGTAATCTTTAACCGTTTCCATAAGCCTCACACCCAAAGGTTTAAAATTGGTATAAGCATATGAATTCATGATGGCTTATAAATCATTCCTCACTAAACGACAGATAACCGTGCTTCGCCTTAGGCAGGCGGGCCTTACCCAGGAGGAGATCGCGAAGCGGATCAAGACCACTCGCGCCAATATCAGCCTCATCGAAAAGCGTGCCCGGGAGAACATCGAGCGTTCCAAGGAAACCCTCAAAGAGTGGAACAGCGTCATCTCCCCGGTGCGCATCACCGTTAAAAAAGGCACCGACGTCATGAGCATACCCGAAGTCGTCTTCGCCGAAGCCGACCGCTCCGGCGTCCACGTGAGGACCGACTCCATCGGGCTCATCACGCTGATTAAAAGGGAGAAAAGCGAAGCCATCTCAAACCGCATGGTGGTAGAGGACTTTGAGGTGGATATCACCAACACGGGAGAAGTGACCCTGCTGTGATCGGCAGATCTGCCGGCGAAGTCTTCGCCATCGATGTAGGCTCCGGCACCCAGGATATACTGATTTCAGATGACCGGCTTGTGAAGCCTGCACTGAAAATCGTCATGCCTGCGCCCACTCAACTTTTTGCCGCTAAAATCCGTAAGTCTCGAAAAGATCTCTTTTGCGACGGCTACACCATGGGCGGCGGTGCGCTCACCGGGGCATTAATGGCACACGCAGAGAAGCACCGGGTCGTCATGACGCCGGACGCAGCCCGTACTGTACGTGACAATCCAGATCAAGTCCGGGAACGTGGCATCGAGATCGGTGACGCGTCCGACCTGAAAGGCCCTCACCTGAAGCTCACTCTAATGGACGTGGACATGACCGCCTACGAAGCCGGGCTGGCCATGATGAACTATACGATTCCCAGGGATATCGTCGTAGCCGTTGCCGTCCAGGACCACGGCGTAGCCCCGAAGGGCGTCAGCGACCGGGAGTTCCGGTTCGACCAGATCGGCAAGAAGGTTAAGAAAGGAGCTACGTTCAAAGATTTCATCATCACTAAAAAGACGAAGATCTATTCTCGGGCAAGCGCAGTCATCCAGAGCCTGAACGACCAGGGCTACAATGACGTGCTGGTCATGGACACCAAGATTGCCGGCATCTACGGCGGGCTATACGGCGAAAAGCTGCCAGCCATCGTAATGGATGTAGGCAACGGGCACACCATGGCCGCCTCCATTGCCGAAGACGGCACCATCGCCGGCATCTTCGAGCACCACACATCTTCTCTGACGCCGAAGACTCTGCGTGATTACCTGCAAAAGCTAACGGACGGCACGCTCACAAACGAAGAAATCTTTGAAGATGGTGGACACGGGGCATACGTGAAAGAGCCGGTCAAACCCATCTCGCTGATCGCAACAGGTCCTCGCAGGGCTATCGCATTAAAGACCAGGCTGCCGATCAAGTTTGCATCGCCGCTGGATGATGTGTATATGGTCGGACCTGTTGGTATGATACGAGCTTATCAAACTCTGCAAAATAAGTGATCGCTTACCACGGCGGCACAACGACTTTTTGGACCACAACGGCACGGCGGCACAACGTAACAATAGATTATTCATAAGTTGTTAATCAAGCGTTGTGTCGTTGTGTCGTTGTGGTTTTTGGTTTATCGTTGTGGTTATTTTTTTACTTACATCTCCTCTATCGCAGCTACACCCAGCAGGGTGAGCGAAGCCGCCAGTGCCTTTCTCGAAGCATCAACCATCGCAAGCCTTGCCTCTCTTAACTCCGGCTCGGCGATGAGCACGGGCGAGACCCGGTAGAACTGGTTGAACGCCTCAGCAAGCTCCCTGGCATATATCGCGATGACGTGGGGCTTCAGTTCGGTTGAAGCGAGCTTAATCACGTAGGGCAGCATGGCTATCTTCTTGATGAGTGCTGCCTCTTCCGGCTCTCTTAGCACTGAGGGATCAAACTGGCCGGGCTTCGCCTTCGCCAGGATGCTGCAGCATCGTGCGTGAGCGTACTGGATGAACGGGGCGCCCTGCTTTTCGAAGTCCAGCGCCTGCTCCCACTTGAAGGTGATCGACTTCTCCGGGGCGACCCGGATGATGTCGAAGCGCACGGCACCGATGCCGACTGCTTCGGCGATCTGGCGCTTTTTCTCTTCAGAGATGTCAGTCCTGCGTTTATCAACCTCTATGTATGCCCTTTCAACCGCTTCGTCCAGCAGGTCATCAAGGTTGACGACCACTCCTTTCCTCGTGGACATGCGGCCCTCGGGCAGGGAGACGAACGAGTAGAAGACGATCGAAGGGGTCTTCTCCTGGCCCAGGATCCTGAGTGCGACTTCCAGGCGCTGCATGGCGAGCTTCTGGTCTTCACCCAGGACGTTCACGGCTCTGTCGCACCGGGAGAGCTTCCACACGTGGTAGGCGATGTCCCTGGTCGTGTACAGCGAGGTACCGTCAGCTCTCGTCAGCACGAACTCCTTGTCCATGCCGAAGCTTGAAAAGTCGAGGGCGAGAGAGCCGTCCTTGGTCTTCGCATATGGCGATGCGGCGAGCTCTTTGACCGCTTTATTGACCGAGCCGTCACGGACAAAGTCCGACTCCCACACGAACCTGTCGTAGAACACGTTCATCCGGTGGAGCGTCATCTTCTGGCCTTCCAGGCAGCGTTCGACCATTTCCTTGAACAGGGGGCTGATTTCCGGGTCCATGTGTTCGTAGAGGTTCAGTATTTCCGAGATCTCTTTCTCGACGGCCTCGTTGGATTTCCTCAGGTCAGTGGCCGCCCGGTATACCTCGACGATCTCATGGTCCGGCTTGTCAGTCTCCGGCTTGTTGAGCTTGCTTCTGTCGAGGTGCTGGTAGCCCCAGACGATGGTGGCTTCCTGCTTGCCCATATCATCGACATAGTACTGGACTTCCACGTCGTAGCCGGCGGCGCGCATGAGCCGGGCGAGTGTGTCTCCGATGATCGGGTTCCGGCCCCTGCCCACGTGGAGCGGTCCGGTCGGGTTGGCGGAGGTATGCTCCAGGGTGACTTTTACGTGATTCGCGGGGAGTTCGTGGAACTTCTTTTCCGACAAGATCTCCTGCAGCGACTCAGTCAGGTATTTCTGGCTGGCATAAAAGTTAATATATGCGCCGGTAGCCTCGACCCGGTCAATGTAGTCGTTTTTGCCCATTTTATCTACGATGGCGGTCGCGATCTCCTTCGGGTTCTTCTTCAGCTCTTTGGCGAGCCGGAAAGGCAGCGACGAGCTGACGTCCGCGTGCTGGGACTCGACGAGGCTCATGTCGTCCGGTGTATTCCCGGCCGGTGTATTCCC
Source organism: uncultured Methanocella sp. (assembly GCA_964548585.1). Classification (GTDB taxonomy): domain Archaea; phylum Halobacteriota; class Methanocellia; order Methanocellales; family Methanocellaceae; genus Methanocella_A. Next base: position 39,615 of record CAZJRS010000012.1, read on the forward strand.
GGCCGGTGTATTCCCGGCCGCGGCAAATCCGGCATCGGTGACCGCCTGCTTCATCAGGCGGCCGGTTTCCTCTAGCAGTTTCAGGTACATCTCATGGCCTCCTTACTTACGAGCCCGTGTGATATCGCAGGATGGCTGCGATGCCGCCGAACGCGTTAAACAGCTGTTCGCCTTCTTCGAAGTCGGTGCTGACGAACTCTACTTCTGTGTTCATCTGCTCTGCGGTGAGCGATAGTTCTTCCACTAAGTCGATGTTCTCCGTAATGGCGAGTGACGACTGGCATTTCGGGCAGCGTTCTCCCACCGTGGGCACTTCTCCTATCCGGTATTTAATCGACTTGACCACCGTGTAATCGCAGTTGCCGCTCTGGCACTTTACCGTGATTTTGCTCTTCCGGAGGTCCTCCGAGAGCAGCAGCACTTCCACTGCGCCCATCTGGAGGTTAGCCCGGACCGAGTCCTCGCCGTAAGCTGCCAGACCTCGTTCTACAACCAGCTGCCTCATGAACCGGTCCATGAGGTTCTTCTCCTTGACCACGTCCAGGTTCGACAGCGTATCGCCTGCGGAATCCATCAGCTCGGTCAGCCCGGACTCATCGGTATAGGCGATATCGTAGAGCCCCAGGATTTTGGGCTGCAGCTCGTGATGTAGGAATTCGCCCTTCACGAACTCTTCCTTACTTGGCGTAGGGCCGCCGATCAGGATGCCCTGGAAGTCGTTGCGGTCGATGGCGAGGAATATATCGTTGGCTGCGTCTCCTATTCGCTTGTTGAACTCGTTGATGGCGATCAAGCGCAGCTGCTGGAAACGGTGAGAGGACTGCCCACCCTTCTTCTGCTTGCCGGGCACTGTGCTCGTCAGGTGCCTCAACGGCGTGATATGGTTGCCCTTGAGCGTCCCTATGGTCGCTTCCCTGCGGTCCACGACTATCAGGCCGAAGGTCTTCTTGTCGACCAGCATGGCTTCCAGCTTCTCCAGCTCGAAGTTGCTGCCACAGCGGTATGAGTAGGAGGTGATCACCTGGGGTGGCTCGACTACGATCGACTCTAAATCCTGCTTATCCCCGCCCAGGGAGATTGCCCCGCAGAAAATGACCATGCCATTTTCGGGAGGCTCTTTGTAATACCTGAGCCGGGCCATGATCGATTCCAGCGCGCTCTGGACGTTAGTCTTGGTCTGCTTGGACTTGATGTTGGCCGCAGAACCGTGTTCGTCCCTCAGATAGGCGACTACGTCGGAGATCCTCTTTTCGTGGGGGATATAGAGCGAGATCAGCTCTGTGCCTTGACCCTGCTTGTTACGGAGTTCTTCCAGCTTCCGCTTGAACTCGTACTTGTGTCTTTGTTCTTCCGATGACATATGAGATGTATCCTTTAGTTAGTTTAGTTTGGCCTGGTTGATCTGAAGAGGCCGCTCCGCCGCGAATAATACAGGCAGGGCTAACCTCAAAATGAATAGAACGGTGCGCTAGTCACGCTTCACGGCCTCAATGGCGGTGGCTACAGTTAAAAGTATGGAATAGCCGCCCTTGAAAGTGCCGTGTTGCTCGCACATGTTGTTTGAATTTACCCGGGACGAATATAAATAATTTCCGATGCCGAGATGCGATTCCCCTGCAACTTTTAGTTTAAAACCTTGTTAGACTGAGTTAAAAATGATATAAAAACTCTGACCCTTTACAGGGTCAGCTCTTGTCCATTTCTTAAGATATGGACGGTCTGGCCGAACTCGTATCCGGTGTCCTCGGCCATCCTCACATATGCCGAGTGCATGCTCATGTTACCGTGGGTGGGTATGACATGCTCGGGCTTGACCATTCTCAGGAGTTCCCAGTGGTCCTCCTTAAAGGCGTGGCCGGATACGTGAACTTTATCGTAGATCCTGGCGCCTTTCATTTTTAGTTTTGTTTCGCAGGAGTGTCTGTTCGCCATGTTGAGCAGGTTGGGTATGACGTTGGCTGAGAAGATCACCTTATCGCCTGCCTCTAGCTTGTAATCGAGTTCGCCGCTGGCGATGCGGCCGAGGACTGCGCCGGGTTCGCCCTGGTGGCCGGTGACGATGGGCAGGTATTTGTTCTTCCCTTCTTTCATGATTTGCTTCACGGTCAAATCTACGTTGCGACGGTTGCCGACGACCTTCAGGTTGTCCGGCTTTTTCACGTAGCCCATCTTGACAGCGGTACCGTAGTACCGTTCCATGCTGCTGCCCAATAAGACCGGGGTACGGTTCATCGCGGCAGAAGCTTCGATGATGGCCGTGAGGCGGGCAATGTGTGACGCGAACGTAGTGACTAACACACCGCTTTCGGTTTCTTCTGTACCCAGCAACGCATCCCATACGAGGTCCTTGGCGATCTGCTCCGACGGTGTCTTGCCCGAGTGGTCGGAGTCCATACCTTCCGTAACCATGGCAAGCACTCCTTCTCTACCGATCTCCTTGAGCCGCTTAAAGTCAGGTAGTTCCCCCAGAGTCGGCGTACGGTCTATCTTGAAGTCGCAAGCATACAGGATGATGCCCTGGGGCGTGTGAAGCGCGGCAAAGGCACTGTCAATGATGCTGTGCTGTACCCGGATGAGCTCTATCGACAGGTTCTTCGAAAGGTCGTAGATCTGGCCGCATTCCAGCGAGATCAGCTTGTTGGCTACTTTGAACTTCCGTTCGGACTTGATCTCCTGCCTTATCAATTCGGTCGTGAAGGGTGTCCCGATAATCGGGCACTTGTAACGATGAGCCAGCTTAGGGACTGCGCCGATGTGATCCAGATGGCCGTGCGTGCACACGATACCGACCACGTTTCCGTCCACATTGTTCAGGATCTTATCGTCCGGAATGGCCCCCATCTGGATGAGATCGAGCGAATGCATTTTCTCGACCTCCATATCGTCCTGAAGCTGGATCCGGTCTAACCGGAGTCCCATGTCCATGATGACGATCTCTTTTCCTACACGAATCCCGGTCATATTCCGGCCCACTTCTTCGTAGCCGCCGACCGCTATTATTCCTACGTCTCTCATTAAGATTACACCTTTTTTATTTTTGGAAACTGGGTATTTTACGTAACGCTGGTCACTATTTTTCGAAGAGTCTTCGAAGATTCCTCGAAGCGAACCCACTCGCTTTTACGTAAGATTAGAGTAAAATGTGATATTTACTGATAAAAGCAGACTCGGTTTTTAAGTCAAGTTTACGATTACAGAATATTTACGTGTTTGTCGTGTTAGTGTGATTGGTTTAAATATTTTTGCACAAACGCCAGAGATTCTATCCGGATATTCATCATCTATTAATAACCCATCTTAAAAAAAGAAGCACGGGCTTAAAAGCCCGCACAATATACTGTTTTATACGATGTACTTGCCGATGAGGCGGATAGCCTTGTTCTTGTCTGCGCCGATCGGGGAGCCTGCTACGATCTGGGTGCAGCCGGCTGCGGTCAGGCCTGCGATCTTTTCGTTCATTTCCTGCGGGGTTCCGTAGATTGAGAACGCGTCGATCATGTTGTCGCTGACTGCGCCGAATGCGGTCTTGAAGTCGCCCTTTGCGAGGCCGCCCTTGATGGTCTCGACTGCGGCGAGGTCCAGGCCGTGCCTCTGGAGGACGGGCACCGGGGAGCCTGCAGCGATGAACGCTACGACGGGCTTGACTGCGCCCTTGGCCTTCTTGGTCTCCGAGTCGATGGAGAACGATGCGTACGCAGCGATGTCGAACTTCTTGTCGCCAGCTGCCTTCTTGATGATGGGCACTGCGAAGGCGAAGTCCTTCGGGTTGGATGCGTTGATAAGGACACCGTCACCGATCTTACCGGCGGTTTCCAGCATCTTCTCACCCTGTGCACCAATGTACACGGGGATGTTCTTCTGCTTGGGCTTGTAAGCAAGCTGTGCGCCTGCAAACTTGAAGATCTTGTTCTCCGGGGTTACTGCCGGCTCGCCGCTCCACAGCTTCTTGCATATCAGGACGGCTTCAGTCAGCCTTGCAACCGGGGTTTCCATGGCCATGCCGATCTTCGGGAGGGTGCTCAGGTCACCGGGGCCGATACCCAGGGTTGCCCTGCCGCTGGAAATCTCGTCAATGCTGGCGATTGCCGAAGCGGTGACTGCCGGGCTGGAGGTGAACGCGTTGGTGATACCTGGGCCCAGCTTGATCCTGGACGTCTTGTCGGCGATCAGTGCGAGCATCTCGAAGACATTCCTGTTGTTGTAGTGGTCAGTGATCCACAGGAAGTCAAGGCCGTTGTCTTCTGCAAATTTACAATAGTCGATAAGTTCCTTGTAAGGAACATTCGGAACAAACTCTATGCCGAAAGTTGCCATAATTATACCTCAAGTTATAATGTTATAAGCATTCTTGTTTAAAACGATATCGGTTTTTTGGATAATAGTACAATGGCTTGCAAGAATTAATTCTAATTTCGTGAAGATTTATCCTACTATCCCTTGCACTACTCCCGGACAATGTCCGGGGCGGGAAAACTTTATTATCTATTAAATATTTTGTCCCCGAGCGCCTGCGACGATCGCTGGTCCGGCACTGGTGCCGATCCGTGACGCCCCGGCTTCCACAAACGCTATTGCCTGCTCATAGGTTCTGATCCCCCCGGAGGCTTTGATGAGCAGGTCTGGCACGGTTTTCTTCAGGAGGCGCACGTCTTCCAGCGTGGCTCCGCCGGGGCCATATCCTGTGGAGGTCTTAACGAACTTCGCCCCCATTTTTTTAGCTGCGAGAGCCGCCTGGATTTTCTGCTCCTCCGTCAGGTAGCAGGTCTCGATGATCACCTTTACAGTGGCACAGCCCGCCGCTTTCATCACCCTGTGGATGTCTCTTTCGAACATCTCTGTGAGCCCTGAGCGGAGGTACCCCACGTTGATGACCATGTCGATCTCGTCCGCGCCGTCCTCCACCGCATCCCAGGTTTCGTGCAGCTTTGCCTCTGAGCCGCAGGAGCCAAAGGGAAAGCCCACCACCGTGCAGACTTTGACCCGGGCTTGCCGGGCCTCGAGGAACTGTTTTACCGTGGTTGTCCAGCAGCCTGCGGTGCAAACCGACGCAAAGCCGTACTGTACCGCTTCTTCGCAGAGTCGGATGATGTCCGCTTCCGTGGCGTCCGGGCGGAGCAGTGTATGATCGATGAGACTGGCGATGTCTGTGCTTTCCATACACAGGAGTAAGGTGGCAAACCGATAAAAGGCCTTGCATTTAAAAAGAAATCAGGATAAGGGGTTATGATAACCCCTATATCCGGTTAGTGCTTCCTGAACAGGAAGAATGCTCCTGCCGCACCCAGTCCTACGATCAGGATGAGCAGCAGGTATACCCACCAGTTGTTGCCTGGCTGGGTCTGCGCTGTGGTCGTCGCCTGAGGCGTCGGGGTCACACTCGGTGTCGCCGAAACCTCTGGTGTCGGTGTCACGGTCGCTCCGGCCGATACGTACGGTGTCGCAGTTGGCGTCGCAGTCGCGTTTGCGGTTTGAGTCGCCTCCGCAATCAGCTTGTAGATATACTCGACTGTTCCGGGTGTGAAGTAGGCGAAGACTGAGCCGTTTTTCACGTTTCCGGCGTTGTCCTTAGCCCCGAAGTACACGTAGTGGGAACTGCTCTTCGGAACAGTTACTGTGCCTGTATAGGTGCTCCAGCGGGACCCATCCAGACTGTACATCACACTGCTGATGCCCGATGCGGCATCATCGTAGCTGAGTACCAGCGTAGCGTCTGCATCGAACCAGCCTGCGACACTCCTGTAACCGTTCAAGGTGCCGGTCAATACAGGTACCGTTTGGTCGACGCTGAAGCCTACCGACTTTGTAGCTTCGATGTTACCGGCATTGTCCGTAGACCTGTATTCTACAGTCTTTATGCCGTCGCTCGAGACGGTCACTGGTGCTGTATAGGCCGTCCAGGTGGTGCCGCCATCAGTGCTGTATTCGGTGCCCTTCAAGCCTGAGGTGCCGCTGTCGGTAGCGTTGACTGTCACCGTCACGTCGCCGACATACCAGCCGTTTTCTCCTATGGTGCCTGATAGGGCTGCGGTTGAGACTGGTGCAGTCTTATCGACGTTGAAGGTCACAGTCTTCTCGCTTTCGACGTTGTCTGCATTATCCGTAGACCTGTAGTGCACGGTTGTAGCTCCCTCTGCGGAGAAGGTCAGGGGTGCTGTATAGGCCGTCCAGGTGGTGCCATCTGTGTTGTATTCGGTGCTCTTCACGTGGGAGAGCGTATCGTCAGCTGATAGTGTTACAGTCACATCGGTTGTATACCATCCGGCAGTGCCGACGGTGTCCGAAAGGATGTGGCTTGTAGCCGGGGCGGTCTTGTCTATGTCAATGTTGTCTACTGTAGCGCTCGCTGTGTTGCCTGCATTGTCTGTGGCAGTCCTCGTAGCCGACTGGTCGGCACCTTCGTTATTCAGCACTACGGTCTGCGGGTTCTCCGAGGCCAGGCCGGAAGTTGCGTCTGCCGCGGTGAACGTTATCGTTACCGAGTCCTTGTACCAGTTCTGCGCGTTCGGGGTGCGGTCTACGGCACCGGATATAACCGGGGCAGTCGTGTCTACCATGATGGTGAACGACATATCTTCCGTGTTTCCTGCCTTATCTGTCACCGATGCGGTGATCACTGCAGCAGCATTGTCTGTGGACTGGGTCACTACTTCGGGGGAGTGCACGTCGACGCCCGACAGGCTATCGTCAAAGGTGAAGGTGAATGTCGGGTTCGTGGTATACCAGCTAGCCGAAGGTGTCGGGTTTACAACAATCGTCGGCAGTCCGGAGTCTATCCGGATCGTATAGCTCTTCTCATCTTCGGTGTTACCGGCAACGTCTACCGAGTAATACTTTACAACTGTGGTATCCTCGGCGCTGATGGTTACCGGGGACCCTGTGTACGTCTGCCAGCTTCCCTCGACTCCATTGACTACGAGCTTATAAGAGGTATGGTCCATACCAGAGGTGGCGTCGTTCGCGGTGAACGAGATGTCGACAGGCGAGTTATACCAGCCATTGCCGTTCGCCGCTCTGGCAGGAACCAGCACGGTTGAAGGCTTGGTCGTATCTACCTTGACCTGGAATCCCTGGTTGAACTGTTTGTTCCTTGTGTTACCTGCTTTATCAGTTGCCCATGCGGAGATATCTGTGCCTGTTGTATCCCCGATGGTTACCGGGTTATCCGAATGCTGGTACATGCCCGAGAGGCTGTCACTGAACGTGAAGGTGAATGTCGGGTTCGTGGTGTACCAGTTTGCCGAGGGAGCAGGGCTCACCGTAATCGTCGGCTTCTGAGTGTCGATCTTGACTGTATACTGTCTCTGATCCTCGACGTTACCTGCTTTGTCACTGGAGCGGAAGTAAATCTTTTTCTTTCCGTCACTGCCTACATCACCAGTGTGCACAACCGGCTTGGCGGAAGGGTTATAGTTGTTCATGACCAGCCATTCGGCCCAGTCGAAATATGAGTACCTGGTGTTGTCCCCTCCAGACAGCGGGTCATTAACGTTCAGAGCGATCGTGACATCGCTGCGGAACCAGCCGTCTACGCCCGCATCACCGGATGGCGATGCAGTCGTTACCGGATTGGAGCGGTCTATCTTCACGATCTGCTGGTGAACGGTGGGTTCTCTGATGCCTGCTTTATCCTCGGCGTAAAAATACACGGTCGTAGTGCCTTCGGAGGTAACCTGTATGCCAATGGACGGGAAGTTGTAATCGATCGGCCGGAAATTTGCGCCATCGAAGCTATAGTAAATGGTTTTTACACCTAATATGGTGTTGTCTGATGCAGATATCCCAACGGTCACGTCTGACCTGTACCAGCCGTTGTCGCCGGTACCATAGACGCCATTTACCCATGAGCTGGGTGGCGTGGTGTCAGCCGCAAGCGCTGTCGGTATCATCGATACAAGCATCACCAGAGTGATAGCTATCGCTAATAAAGTTCTGATTTTCATCTATATACCCCCATTTTACGATCGGTTCAGTCGGATAGAATCCGACTCCGGACTAGTCTCTCGATACCCCAGTTAAGTGGACCGTGATCTACCAGTCTTAGTACAAGCATTAATTTGTCTTCTTCTTATTTATAACTAACTACATTTGGATAATTTCAGAAAAGTAATTCTAATATTAAGAGGATTTTTTTAATGATATATGGCTGATTGAATGACGACGAAATATTGAGTAGCCAGGATGTGGTGGGTTCAGACACCCGTGTCAATACCTTGACGGATTTTCTCAAAGATCCCTGGGTCCAGTTCTATGGCCCTGGTGATGGACGTAATCGCCTCGTCTCTGCGGCCGGCCATGCCCAGTAGCAGCCCTTTCCGGTACCACGCTTCTACGTAGTCGGGCACGATCTGGATCGCCCTGTCAAAACAGTCCAAAGCTCCGCTGTAGTCAGGAATCTTGCCGAGCAGCACGCCTTTCATACACCATGCGATGTGGTTTTCCGGACTGATCTCGATCGCCTTTGAATAGCTCTCCATGGCTTCGTTCACCTGGGCCAGCATCTCCTGCGCCCAACCCTTGTATAGCCAGGCATCGGACAGATCCGGCGAAGTATCGATAGCCCGGGTGAACATGCTTACCGCTTCTTCATATCTCTCCGCCTGCATCAGCAGGCGACCTTTTCCTAGCCACGCGTCCGGGAGCAGCGGCATGACTGCCGATGCCCGGTCATAGCAGTGTAAAGATCCGTCGATATCCCCGGCAATGGCCAGTACTTCTGCTTTACCGCACCAGGCTTTGCCATGGTCGGGATTAATCTCTATGGTTCTGTCAAAAGAGCGGGCTGCACGGTCATAATCTCCCATAGCACACTCGCAGGCACCTTTTGACTGCCACATGTCAGCGTTAAACGGTTCCAGATCGATGCTCTTTTCGAGGCATACGATCGCTTCGTGGTTTTCTCCCAGCGCAGCCAGCGCCCGTGCCCGGCCATACCACGCCATGGTGTACTTTTGATCAGCCTTGATCGCCTTCAGGCATGCGTGTCCTTCGTCTTCGTACATGCCCAGCCTGCGGAACAGCAGGCTTTTGCTATACCAGTATTTCGGGTTCACGGGGCTCCTCGCGATTGCAGACTCCAGACACTCGAACGCCTCTTCCAGGCGGCCTAGCTCCATCAGTACCAGGCCCTTGCAGTTATGGGCTTCAGCATACTCCGGATCGGCCTCGATCGCCTTGTCGAACAGCGGCAGCGAGTCCTGTAGCTTACCTGCGCTGACCAGTTCCAGCGCTTTGCTAAGAATTTCCCCTGCGCCAGGACCTTTTTTCACCTGACGTTCATTAACGGGCTCCACTGACACCTCACTCAACCCCAGAAAATCTGATCAAAGTATATCCCCTGATGGTTAAAAGGCTTTCCTGCCCTGCGTCTTCGACGCACATCTACGATTAGCTCACCGGGAACTGGCACATAAGAATTATATGGATGAGGGTTAATACTGTCAGGGTATTTTATGACCGAGTACATCTACATCGATGGCAGGTTCTACGATAAGGAGAACGCCAAGATATCGGTTTTCGATCACGGCCTTTTATACGGTGACGGCGTCTTCGAGGGGATCAGGGCTTACAATGGCAGGGTTTTCAGACTGGACGAACACGTGGACCGCATGTATGACGGCGCTAAGGCGATCATGATCAAGCCGACGCTTTCCAAGGACGAGATGAAACAGGCGATCATCGAAACGCTGCGGAAGAACAACCTGAAGGACGCTTATATTCGCCCGATCATTACCAGAGGTGTCGGCACGATGGGCCTCGACCCTCGCAAGTGCCCGAAGGCCGGCGTTATCATCATCGCCGAAAGCTGGGGAGCGATGTACGGCAATCTCTACGAGACCGGTCTCACCGGCGTGTCGGTGTCCGTCCGGCGTAATGCTGCAGAAGCGCTGCCCACCAACATCAAATCGCTGAACTACCTGAACAACATCCTGGCCAAGATCGAGGCCAACGAGAAGGGCGGCGACGAGGCGATCATCTTTGACGTGCGGGGCAACATCTCCGAAGGCTCTGGCGACAACATCTTCATCGTCAAAGGCGGCAGGATTCACACGCCTTACGTGCAGTATAACCTGAGCGGCATCACCCGTGCCTGCGTGTTCGAGATGTGCGAGAAGCTCAGGATACCGATCCTCGAGCAAAATCTGGGCTACTTCGACATGTATACGGCCGATGAGGTATTCGTCACCGGTACCGCAGCGGAAATCGCTCCCATGACGAAGATCGACGGCCGGACCATCGGCGACGGCAACCCCGGACCGATCACGAAGAAGCTCATGAAAGCGTATACCGACCTGACGAGGACGACCGGGACACCGATCTACTGAGTGTCCCCCCACATTTTTTACCGGCGGATGTCAGCGTAGACGCACATGGCGATTTTTCAGTTCACAGGGCAAACCTGAGGACCCCGCAGAATGTACGAGTACCTAGCGCCGGTACCCGTCATACTGCCGGTCATCGGCGTTTCACCGGGCAACGTTTATACCCCATGATTCTCATATACAGATAGTAAGCCAAACGCTCTGATGGCAACGAGTAACCGAAGTACCGAGGAGAAAACGCCGCGATGATTGAATACCTGGCTCTTGCACCTGTCGTCTTACCTGTAGCAGGCGCGCTAATCGCGCTGGCTATCTACCGGTATAGTAAAACGGCCTTCGAAGCCTTCCTGATCGTATACTCCGTACTTTTATTCGTCCTCAACCTGGGTTACTTACTTCTACTCCAGAATGGCATGAAACCGCTGGCATACGGGCCGGTCACACTGGATGCTGCCGGGATGGTGATCAGCACCGTCGTCTGTTTCCTCGGCATGCTGGTCATCTTCTACTCCTTCGCCTACAAGCACAAGCCGCAGTACGACAGCACCTATTTCGTCACCTACCTGATGATGATGGGCTTCATGAGCGGCCTGGCGAACACCTCCAACGTGGTCATCATGCTCATCCTGCTGGAGGCGGCGACCGTCTTCAGCGGCGTCCTGGTTTTGTTCGGCCGGACGAGACGGTCGATCAAAGCGGCCACCATCTACCTGACCATCAGCATTTTCGAGGTGCTGTTAGTCCTATATGGCGCCTTTATCCTCTACAACCACACTCATTCGTTCGATATCCTGACGGGCATCAGCCAGATCCCGGAAGGCGATAAATTCCTGCTCGCGCTGCTCTTCTTATTCGGCTTCGGCACCAAGGCAGGCCTGGTACCGCTCGGCCTCATCTGGCTGCCGCCAGCCCACTCGGAAGCACCGCCTCCGATCAGCGCGACCATGTCCGGTATCCTCATCGGCGCCAGTGTCATTGCCATGACCCGGGCAATCTACCCCTTTTACGCGATATCCGGCTTCGACACGCTCATGCTGATCGTGGTCTCGCTCGGCGTGCTCAACATGATCGTGGGCATGATCATGGCGCTATTCCAGGAAGACCTGAAGCGGATGCTCGCCTATTCCTCCATTAGCCAGATGGGCTACATCCTGATCGGCCTCGGCCTGGCCACGTCGCTCAGTGTCTACGGCGCACTATTTCACATCACCAACCACATGCTTTTCAAAGGAGCACTGTTCCTGATCTCCGGGGCGCTCCTCCTGCGATTGAACACCCGGCAGATGCACAAGATGGGCGGGTTGTGGAAGTACATGCCTGTGACAGCGATCTGCTTCCTGATCGCTTCTATGGCCATGGTCGGGGTGCCGTATTTTAACGGGGCTGTCAGCAAAGGCGCCATCGAAGAAGCCACTACACAAGCTGCGACGATCTGGTGGGGCTACGAGTGGTTCGCCATCGCGCAGATCATCGGCAGCGTCCTGACTTGTGTATATCTAGCCAGGGCATTCTACCTGATCTTCGTGCGGAAGCCGAAGGAAGGGTTTGAGAAGGTCTCCGATCCTCCTCTGTACATGCTCATCCCGATCGTGATCATGGTAGGGCTCTGCATCGTGCTGGGCTTGTTCCCCGGGCTTGTAGAGGGCCTGATCCAGCTTGCCGCTGATGCGCTGCTGCACACCGGTGTTTAAATTGAGTGAACTGGAAACCGCGCTGGCAGAGCGTCTCAAAGGTATCCCCGCAGATCGGATCGTCTTCGTCGGCGTGGGCAACCGGTTCAGGGGCGATGACGCCATCGGGCCGATGATCATCGATCTGTTGACGGGAAAGGTACCGCATGCCATCGATGCGGGCAGCGCGCCGGAGAATGTGACGGGAGTTATCAAGAAGCTTAAGCCCCGGGCTATCGTCTTCATCGATGCTCTGCTTTTTAAAGATGCTCCACCGGGCAGCGCTTATATCGTGGAGAGCGATGAGATATCTCAAAAAGGGTTTTCACATACGCTGTCGCTGGACTTTGTCATGGACTACCTGCGGGCGGAGACGGGTGCTGATTTGTTTCTGATCGGGATGCAGCCAGGCTATATCGGTGACATGGAGGGGCTGTCGCCCGGAATCGATGTCAGACTTCAAGAGTTAGCAATAAGCGTTTTTAACATATTTGGCCAATTCACAAGATAAACCGAATTACCTTATCTCAAAGTCCTTGTGCCCACCTCTCTCTGTCTCAGACACCTTGATGTCCCGCACCTGAGACACAGTGGGCCCCTGCCTTACAATCTCCAGCAGCTTGTCAACCTGGTGTCCCTCACCTTCGAGGACCGCATGGACCCTGCCATCGCTCATATTTTCCACGTAGCCCTTGACGCCGAGTAGCAGTGCATTTC
>CAZJRS010000012.1:52420-54503 GCA_964548585.1 uncultured Methanocella sp.
CTGCCATCGCTCATATTTTCCACGTAGCCCTTGACGCCGAGTAGCAGTGCATTTCTCTTTGTGAACGACCTGAATCCGACTCCCTGTACCCTGCCAGAAACAAACACTTCTACCGCTTTCACTTTCCACCCCTTAATAAAAAAGTTGCCGGAGTCATTCCGGCAAACTACGGAAGCGTAAGCTTCCATGGGGTGAAGTTGCCAATGCCAAGCGTCTTATTGGTCTTCTCCATGGACTTCTTTCCGTCCTTCTCAATCCCGGTCATCGCCCTGATGCAGTCGATGTTCTCCGGAATGACGTCCGACTCCTGGTGGATGGCCTGGAACAGGTTGAGCTCGCCCTCGGCATCGACGGTGACGGATTCTTCCCAGATGCAGTTCTCCATCATGTCGTTCCTGGGCCTGCCCAGTTCCCTGCCGAACTCTATGACGTCTGCGGTCGACTTGATGGTCAGCCATGGGGGAATGAGCCACAGCCTCGGGTACTGCTTCAGCGTGGCGATGACTTCCTGGGTGGAAGGCGTCTTCTTCAGGTTCATGTTTATGGCATGCATGTGCATCAGCGTGGTGGGCAGCTTGACGGCCATCGTATCGATCTTGATGTTAGGAAGCACCGTGTTCACGTCCGGGCCGTGGTGCGACGGCAGGTGGATCGGATCCGGCACGATGGCGTTGATCGGTCCTCTCTTGATGTCGTTCGGGTCGCCGCCCCTGCGCATCATGGTCGCCCTGACCTTCTTGATCCCGTAAGCGGTGTCCAGCGCGAACAGTAGCCTACACAGGCCGGTGGTGTTGCATGATACTACCCTGACGAACTGCTTGCCGATCGCCTGGTCATAGTTCGACACTGCATTGAACGAGGTCCCCGCGACCTCATGCTCTTCCCCGCCCTGGAACATGGCGGGCTTCTTGAGCTTCTCATACAGCTTCTTGTTCTCTTCGCCGATCCCTTCCGGGGCACAGTCCACGATGATATCTGCCTTCTGGATCATCTCCTGGTTTGAGCCCGCGAGGGACAAGCCTGCGGCCTTGAACTTCGGCTCAGCCTTGGCCGGGTCGACCGCATAAATTGCATAGCCCTTCTTAGCGGCGACATACGCCTCGTAGTCCGGCTTAGTCTTGGCAATTCCTACCAGTGTCATATCGTCCTGACGCATAACTGCATCAGCGACACGTTTTCCGATGGTTCCGTAACCGTTGAGCGCGACTTTGATCTTGTCTGCCATGAAAAACTTCTCCTGATAATATATTAAACGGGTATGATATTATATTTTACTAAAATGTGGCTGTACAGTACGACCGGGTGGTATTAAAAGTTACTTGTCATTGAAAACGGGCTGCCTGATAGCAGCCATAGTGATTCATGTGCAAGGAGAGCCTCAGTATTCAGACGCTTCAACAGGTTTATATTATAACATCGCTCTAGCTTATCGCATGGCCAACCTGAAGATGCTTGTCTACGACATCATCATTGCGGCTTACGTGATCATCGCGCTTTCAATATTCGTCCCGTGGGTACTACTCTCACTGGCACCTCAAGAGCGCACCTTCCTGGCCATATGCGATTTCATCGGATGGTTCTACTCTCACCTGTGCCATCAGCTTTCCTTCCGCACGCTCTACTATGACGGCATAAAAATGCCCGTTTGCGCCAGGGACGTATCCATCTATATCGGAACAGCGCTCGGCCTGATCTTCTTCAGGCTGAAAGGCTTCGGCACAAAAGAGTTCAAGATGAACTACGTGCTGCTGGCCCTCTTATTCATCCCGACGGCGCTGGACGGTTTCTCCCAGTTGTTCGGCTACCGGGAGAGCACCAATGAACTTCGGCTGATAGCGGGCTTCCCGTTCGGGATCGGCTATGCATATATCATTGTGTGGGCACTGCCGCTCATCTACGTGCTGCTAGAACTAATCTTTACAGCCACGAAAAAAGATGGAGATACCGACTCTGTCATGGGACGCATTAAAAAGATGGTCTGGCCCTTTTAGAAAAAGAATTGCTGTGTTGAATAATTCAGAATTTGTTCTTTATTGGACCAAGCCCTTGCATGGGCACGTCTTAGCAACACGATCGCTGCGCT
>CAZJRS010000013.1:0-8250 GCA_964548585.1 uncultured Methanocella sp.
AGCCAAATGACTTGAGCAGTACCCTGGTGACATGATTCAGGTCATTTTTAGCCGTGGAGAGGCTATTGACGAGCGACGGGATCGCCTGCGGACCCACGTCGATCAATATCCACAGTTCTTGGCCGATCCTTTCGACGTGGACATCCAGGGATTTGCCGGTATTTCTCAAGGCGTTGATCCGGTACTTCCCTGCTTCAGGTAAATAAACCAGCAGTGGCTCCAGGGCAGATACTCCCCGCTCTTCGATGGCAGACGCCGCCTCTGCACGGACCTTCGGGCGGGGGCTTCTTAAGTAGTGAACCAGCCGAGGGATGTCTCCATCCGCGACGGCTCTTGCCAGATCGTCAGCCTCCATCTGTAGGTTTTTACGACCTTGTGCATACTTGACCAAAGTGATCGCTGCGAGCATTAGCAGGATTACGATGATGCCTAAGAAAATGGTCGCGATGTTGAATATGCAGCAACCGGCTCCGACCATTGCCCCTTCCGGAGTGAGGGTCGCCATTGGGGTAGGAGTCGCATCACTCAGCGTATCGTCCGCCATGACGATCGGACTGGGGGACTGGGCCGACGCCCAGCCGGCGAAGCATGCCCATAAAGCAATAAATACCAGTAGGCAACTCGTATATTTGTTAAGACCCATTAGTCAGCACCTGAATACCAGGTGACTGGTATTATACAATGCTTATTAAATATTTCTGTTTGTTTGGGATAGATAATAAAAAGGTTTTTAAAGATAACTATCGGAGCAGCTTTCCATCCTTCAGTAGCAGCTTCTTCGACCCGTCCATGTACTCGACTTCCAGAGTCTCGTCCGGAGCGGTCACGAAATCCCAGTGCATGTTACTCATAATGGCTCCGCCATAGCCTTCGCTCATCCCGAATGCCACGTGGACAGAGCCTCCGATCTTCTCGTCGGTCAGGATGTAACCGATCGACCGATCGATAACGGGATTCAAGCCGATACCGAGCTCCGCCACCTTCAGCGCCTGAGGCGCACCGTACTTCTGCAGGTCGATTTCGATGAACTTGGCCAGCGTGTCACGTAGTACGTCCTGGCCTTCGGTGGCCGTGCATTTCTCAGGTACCAGCATGCCGTCTTGGAAGTACAGCAACGCACCTTTGATGAGTACGCTTCTGGTGAGATCGTCGATGGTGACCGGACAATAGATCGTACCCTCGCCCTTCGTTTCGACGGGAGCGACGAATACTTCACCGGCGGGCAGATTTCCCCCGGTATCGCCTTGTGCCGCTTTCTCCGCGGACCAGATCCCGTCGTCGGCGTTGAGCCTGCGGCCCTCGATGTTCAGCCAGAAGTCAGTACCGTGCGGGTCGGTGATGTGAACCCTGGTGGCGCCGCTCAGGACGCTCATCACGTGCTCACAGTCGGCGTGTAATTTGGCGTAGTCTATGTTACATCCGCCGATCACCAGCCGCTCCAGCACTTCGAGGGATACTCCATACATCTTTGCCATTCCCTCGGTTGCCCAGCCCATATAGGTCCAGGGCTTGCCCGGTTTGCTGTATATGATCTGAATTATCGGGTACATGCCCTCTGATCTGGACTGTAGCTTTTCCCGGAACTGTGTCTTGAACGAGGGATCGCTGTACGGCTCGATCACGACATACTTGTCCATCGCCTCTAGTGCACCTTTCAGGATTTTGGGCGTGCGCTTCATCTGGTCGACGCTGCACGTCTCCAGGAGTCGCTTCTGGTAGTCGTTGGAGACCGCCGAGATGAATGGCTGCCCGCCCCTGCGGGCCACCTGGATGCCCAGCTCTTCGAGAAACTCCTGGTGGTGCGCGCCGCCGGAAATGTAGATCGCCTCGCCATCCCTGACGTTTAACGTGTCGAGCACATGGGCTGCCAGTTCGGGGAACATCTTGCTGCTGACCATGAATACAAAAGAACGGTAAAAATTGATAAAATGATCGGCCCGCTTTGCCGGGACAGGAATTACCTATTTGCGGCGCAGGTCCCGGTACATGCGGAAAGCGAGGTATATGAAAACGACCCCGAGCATACCCGACATTGCCCATTCAGTCGTGGAAGCGCCGGGCGTTAGCAGGAGGGACGCGATGTAGTATAAAACCGAGATCTCTATGAGAGTTTCCACGGCTAAAATCGCATAGAAGATCTTATTCCTGGGCGTAGGCTCAGTTTCCAGCGACTCCAGCATGACAGTTCCCGGTTCGATTCCCAGGAACCGCATGTAATTACGCAGCTCCTGATTGTCCAGATCATCTTCCATGGGGGTGAGCTTCATACCACGCCTGCGCTCGTTGATCTCTCTCACTTTTCTATTAATGAGCTCGAGCTTGCGAGAAGTAGAATCATTCCCCGTTTTTCGGTTCATAAGGTGTACCTTGAAAGGATAGATTAAATACATTCTCGTTTTTGATAAAAATATCATCAACAATAACCCGTCATCAACAATAATCTGTCAGCTTTCGCTGCTGCCTCAGGTACTTGTACAGGTTGCTCGCGCTGAGCCAGGGCTTCATCGGCGTGTAGATCAGGCCTGATATAGCTGTGATCGCCTTCTCCAGCGTGTCGAACGACTGCGGTGTTGTCGTGAGTGCCTCTTTCGCCAGTTCCCTGAACCGCCAGACGCCCAGCGGAATCCAGTCATTCTTTACTTCCATGAACACGATGGCCCCGGCCTGCCTGCCGATTTTATCCAGGTGCTCCAGCACAGGCGCTCTGGCTGCATAGTATGCTCCGGCGATGTTCGATGCGTAATCTTTCCGGCCGTCAAAGAGCTCAAAGTCTGCGTCGCACCGGTAATCAGGCGCACTGATGTGCCAGAGCTCCAGTCCTTCGAACATCCATGGCGTCGGCAACAGCAGCACGACGACGTTGTTGGCCAGGGCTTCTGCCCGGAATACCATGAACTGGTCGATGGTGGGGTAATACCTCACCCGATCTGCGAGTGCTTTGCCGATGATGTCATCAACAGCAGTGATACTCCAGCCCGTGGGCACCAGACGCCGGTCAGGCTTCACGCCCAGTAGCCCTACCGAGAAGAGCCTTGTGATCTGCCGCTGGGTAATGCCGGCTTCGTGCAGTTCGGCGATACCGGGGGCGGCACGGTAGTCTGTATCTGAGACGACCCGGTCCACTTTGCGGGGTACAGACGGGTTGTCGATGACAGTGAAGGCTTTCAGATCGGCAGAGGGGCCGCTGGGAGCTTCCCTCATTGAGAACGAGACCCGGGTATCCGGCTTCTTCTCGAACGAGGCTTCGGTGTCCACCGGCTTATCCGAGAGCACGATCTCCTGGATCTTCTCCAGCATGCCCCGTGGGTCTGCCGCGCTGTGGATTTCCATCAGCGATTTGCTGCGGATCAGCTGAAACCGGTTCTGCAGGATCTGGTCGAACGAGTTGCCCAGCCATTTTTCTGAATCCATGTGCATCGTGTCGCCGGACATCGGCGGTATCAGTGGGCCGGCGATGACCTTGGGATAACCGTAGCTACCGATGAAAACCCCCGGTGGAGCCGAGCCGGCGATATCGCTCTTTTCCAGCATCTTCAGGTCCATGAAGGTCTTCGCCTTGACCAATACAGGGCAAACCTTCTTACCACACAGGCCCATGAAGCCCCGGCATTTGGCACAAAGAGATTCCTTACCAGTGCCCGAATAGTCTGCTTTAAAAGTGACCTGTTTATGCACGGCATAACCTATGATGAGCTATTGAATAATGGTTGCGCGTGCGCCGTGAAAGTATTGAGACGCACGCGCGGAAAGCTTCGGCAGATCACTTGCTGGTGACCGCCTGGAACACGGTCACGACCAGAAGTCCGGTCATTACAAAGATCAGTGCCAGGAACATCAGCAGGTAATCCGGCTGGCTGGTTGAGGCGGTCGTCACCGCTGTTGGCTGAGGAGTGACGGCACTGGTCTCAAATGCCGGTGCGATCGGCCCGTCATGGATCGGCGGATACAGTGTTTCTGGATCGTTTCCTACCGCGCTGGCCGTGGCGTAAAAAACAAAGGTAGCCAATATGATCGGTAGCATCCATGGAATCAATCTTAATGCATGTCGCTCAGGTAATTTTCTTATCATTATTGCCCCCCTTGCAGTTGTATAATCACCTTTTATGATACGATACTTTAATATCCTTCTGGTTCTGAAAAAAAGCAAATAAAATAAGTATTTTCTGTATTTACCAGTCTCCTGGCAAACAGATTTGAATGTGACCTGCCTATGCCCATAGCCTATTGTGATCTATATAATAAAAGTGAGTCATGGATGACAAAAATGTTCTGGCGAACTTGTGAAAGATTAAAAGATAATCACTTACTAGTAACAACTTTTAACACAGTCACACCCAGGATAAGCAATATAATAAACGCAAGGATTAGTAGTGATTCCCAGTTGTCCACATAATTATCATGCAGGATACCAGTATCAGCGTGCGGCGTGGTGTCAGTGCCGGCCTGGCCCGCCGATACCATCACGGGCGAATCGTGTATGAGCGGAAATTGTTCATCCGGAGGGTTTCCCTCGGCCCCGGCCACCACACTCAGGATAAGTGATGCCAGAATTACTGACAATATGCATAAACTGATATTGATCCCCGGAAATTTTCTTTGTGTAGACATATCGCTTGCTCCGCAATCGTTTATTACATAAATATATACTATCACATATTAAATATATATAATTTTTCTAAAAAAATAATATAAAATGAGATGGCCTTCATAGCTGAAGGCCATGCGTACCTAGTTCGCTTATTTAGTGTAGTACGTCAGGTTGATGGCATTGAACAACTGGTACTGGTTGATCTTGCCGTCGAAGTAATCCAGTACGGGTGCAGCCCTGGCATCGACGATGTAATAATCGTTGTACCCTTCGGCCGGCGGTACCAGCGAGACGTAGTACTTGTCATAGTCGCCGTAGCTGCCTGCGCAAGCCCGGAGCACGGCTTCGATTTCGTTGTAGTTGTCCGCGGACGTTGCGTTCCGTTTGAGAGGCATGACGACGCTGACAATTTCTTCGCCGTCCGTCATTGGGGCGGCCTGCAGGCTGATCGGTCGCAGGTAACCGCTATCGTTAAGGGTTTCCGTGAAGAACTGGGTTCTGCTGGCAGGCTCGACGAAGCTGTTGCTACGGTTCCCCTCGAGGTAAACATCCTGGCTCACTTTTACGCTGCTGCTGTTAGGGTGCAGGCTCTCGGTATCGGGGGTGACCAGTATGGCAGTCTGCATCAGTTCAGTCCCGGTCAGGCCTCCCCGGAGATATTCTTCGACCACGCTGCGTTCGAGCGCATAGATATCAACTTTGAAGGTCTGCTCATTAACCATCTGGGAGGTATCGACGACCCCCACCATCAGCGGGTCTTTAGTTTCGAAGACACTGTAGACAGTGGTGAAACCCGTGGCCAGCAAGTCCGACACTTCGTTCACGCCGTACGGCTTATAGATGTAAACCATTGCAGTCTCTTCACCCATGATCAGTTGAGTAGCACCTCCGCCGTAGCTCTTTCCGGCTGCGGAGATCTTCTCTTTCAGAATGGAAAACTTTTCCAGGACGTCGGTCTTCGTAGGTGTTTTCAGGGGAGTCGTTGTATCAGGCGGTGCGGACGGAGATGGGTTGGTGACATTCCCGGTGCTGGCTGGACCCGGGGCCAGCATATTCAGCGCAGCGAATACAGAGGCTCCGATCAGTATTAAGCCAATTACTATGGCTATTATCGCGTTTCTTTTCATAGTGTAACCTCTTCAAAATCACAGACGACATAAAATATACTTATTAATATAAAATGATTTGATGCCAAATATATAGATATACTAGCTTCTGAAGAGTAAAAATGCGGAAATCGATGGCTCGAGCCACAGATCTGAGCCAGGCCGGGCAGTCTGCGACAATACTGGCGCCGTCTGGCGGCCGCCACGCCGATGGAAATGTATTTCAGGAACCATGATAATATCACAGAAGAACGCGCTCCAGCACCAGCGCTGGAAAGAGGGTACTATGTGTCTTGCAGTTGTGGCTCAGCTTAAGGAAATCAAAGAAAATGTGGCCGTGGCCGATTTTGGGGGCTTGACCCAGGAAATCCGCCTGGACCTCATTGAAGAACCGAAAATCGATGAGTGGGTGCTCGTACACACCGGGTTCGCCATCCAGCGGATCGATGAGAAGGAAGCACTCGAGATCATCAAGATCATGGAAGAAATCGCCGAAATCAACGAGGCGGCTTGAAGGTCATATGCACGAGTTGAGCATCGCAACCGACCTGATCAACACCGCGCTTGAGACCGCCAGGCAGAACAACGCCATCGAGGTAATCAGCGTCACGGTGGAGATCGGCGAGCT
The DNA here is from genome assembly GCA_964548585.1 of uncultured Methanocella sp. Lineage (GTDB taxonomy): Archaea > Halobacteriota > Methanocellia > Methanocellales > Methanocellaceae > Methanocella_A. Next base: position 6,323 of record CAZJRS010000013.1, read on the forward strand.
GGCTTTGATTAACCCAGAGCAGCTTGAATTTATGTATGAAGTATTGACCCAGGAGAACATGCTCAAGGGTTCCAGGCTGATCATCATCAACATACCCGCGGTAGCCAGTTGCCAGTGCGGGTATAACGGACCGGTGCCAGACAAGACCACGTGCTCCTGCCCGCAGTGCGGCCTCACGATGAGAGCGGTGGAAGGCAGGGATATCTGCCTCAAGACAATGGAGATCGAGGTATGACGGAAAAGGTAAGCCTCATTCACGGAGCAGGCGGCGAAATGATGCAGTCGCTGATTGGCAGCGTCTTCTCAACCATCAAGAACAACAACGCCGGGGGCATCGGCCTTGAAGCGCTGGACGACGGCGCCGCGATTCCGTTCGGCGACCAGTACATCGTCCTGACGACCGACAACCACGTCATCAAGCCGGTCTTTTTCCCCGGCGGCGACATCGGCCGGCTATCGATATCGGGCACGGTCAATGACCTGGCGATGATGGGCGCAAAGCCCATCGCGCTGACCAACGGTGTGGTCATACCCGAGGGCTTTGACATCGAAGACCTGAAAAAGATCGTCAGGTCAATGGACGAAGCTCTTGAAGAGGTCGGGGCTGCCATAGTCACAGGCGATACCAAAGTGTTACCCAGAGAAGCGCTTGATAGTATCCTCATTAACACATCAGGCATCGGTATCACTGACAACCCCATCCGGGACTCGGGACTGAACCCTGGAAATAAGATCATCGTGACAGGCACGATAGGCGATCACGGGATATCACTAATAGCCTTCCGAGAAGGCTTCAAGTTCGGCTCAGAGCTGAAGTCAGACTGTGCCCCGATATGGAAGACCATCGAGGCAGCCCTGAAAGTGGGCGGCGTCACAGCCATGAAGGACCCGACCAGAGGCGGTGTGGCCAATGTGCTCAACGAAATGGCGAAGAAGAGCCACGTATCCATACACATACAGGAAGAGCTACTCCCGGTACGCCGCGATGTGCGGGCAGCCGCAGACATGCTGGGAATAGACCCCATGGAAGTCGCCAACGAAGGAAAAGCTGTCATTGGAGTAGAGGCGGACATGGCCGATGCGATCCTGGCGGCAATAAAAAGCACTAAGTATGGCAAAGATGCGGTCATCATCGGAGAAGCCCGAGAAGGCAGCGGCGTTATCATGCACACCAGGATCGGCGGACAGCGATTCATCGAGCCGCCCCTCGGCGACCCGGTGCCACGGGTTTGCTGATAGCCAGTTTTAACGGTTTGGCGGCGCCATGCCGCCTCTTGCATTTTCAAACGCAAAGCATGAGTTCTTTGTGACAGAAAAACCTTATTATACCATTATATCAATCTCCTGTCACTCAAATTTTCCGGGGCAACAAATGTTAGAAGTAATCATTCTCGCGATCTGGCTGATGATACCGGCCGGCCTTGCCAATCCCTTTGCGGCGCTGCTGGGCGGTGGCACTCCGATCGACTTCGGAAAAAAATTCATCGATGACAAACGGATACTGGGGGATGGTAAGACCTTCCGCGGCCTCATCCTGGGTTCATTATGCGGAACGATCATCGGCGTCATACAGATCATTCTGGCTCCGTACATAGCGCCCTACCTGGCAGGCTTCGTTGACCCGCAGCTGCTGGTGGGCTATTCGTATATCGCCCTGATCACCATGCCATTCGGCGCCCTGGCAGGCGATATCGCAAAAAGTTTCTTCAAGCGTCGCCTTGGCTTTGACCGCGGCGCAATGTTACCTATCGCAGACCAGCTCGATTTCGTGGCTGGCGCCTGGGTCCTGACACTCCTCGCAGACCCGAAGTGGCTGCTCTCGAATTTCACCATATGGGTGGCTATAGCGGTTGTCCTTATCATCCCGGTCTTCCACGTCGCGTTCAACATCGCGGGTTATAAACTTGGGAAGAAGGACGTGCCCTGGT
>CAZJRS010000013.1:8350-20379 GCA_964548585.1 uncultured Methanocella sp.
TGTCAAAACTTTGATATACCGGTACATCGATTCTTTCTCTCGTTCAACAGAACGAGAGGTTATTTTTTATGGACGCAGAGCTCGTGGAAATGCTGAAGCAGACCGGCGCGGTGAAGTTCGGAGATTTCACGCTGTCGTCTGGCAGGAAGAGCAGCTATTACGTGGACAAGTATGTCTTTGAGACAAACCCCTCTTGCTTATCGGTTATCGGCGACCGGATCGGGAAGCTGATTCCGGCAGGTACGCAGCGACTGGCCGGTATCGAGATCGGATCGATCCCCCTGGCAGCTGTGACCAGCGTGAAGAGCGGAATGCCTTTTGTGGTCGTAAGAAAGGCTACGAAAGGTTATGGGACGAACAAGCTGATCGAGGGTGTCTGGCAGAAGGGTGAAAAAGTCTTTGTGGTTGAGGATGTGGTGACCACCGCCAGCGGAGCCCTTGGCGCAATTCACACCCTACGGGAAGCCGGACTTGTCGTCGAAGACATGGTCTGTGTCGTGGACAGGGAAGAAGGCGGTCGGGAGAACCTAGAAAAAGAGGGAGTCAGGGTACGATCGCTTGTGAAATCCAGCGAGCTGCTGGGCTATAAGCCCTAATATTTTTTGAGATCGAGCGAACGTGATCTCCAGTGTATATCGGTTACAGTTTCCGGCTCAGTCCCAATTATTTACTGCCTCTTGACTGATCTCTTTTTATAGTACTCGAACAGGTCATTGCCCCACGTTTTCGCGGCTTCGTCCTCGCTGACGATGTTACTGTTCATGTCTAACTTGCCGTTTTCATAGTAGAGCGAAAAATACAGGTGAGTGTCTGTCACGATAAAGGGTGACCTAAGATCGCAGTCGGTCACATAGGTCGTTAAGTGATCGCCTTTTGAGATTTCCTCGACGAGATCGGGGCATTCAGTCTGCAGCTTCTGGTAAACGGTTTCGGTCAGTACCATAGAAATCGGAACACCTTTCGTTCCGATGTACTGTAGACCCCTGACGATCGGTTCATCGAATACCGAGGATACACCCTTAATATATTTTGCTTTTAGCGCGATTTCCATCATCAGGTTCCGGGTTCGATTCATGTCGTGGATGTCGTCTTCGACGTACCAGGAATTGTGCATTTCACCGATTCTGGATAAAAATTCAGGAGGAAGCGAGCTCATATCGTGTGACTTCCAGTAGTCGCCAAACCGGTCGATTACCTCGACAGTACTGGCAAAGGGCCGGTAACTGTTTAATACGACCTTGCCGGTCGTAGTCAGCCGGTATCTCTTATTATCCGCAGCGATGAGATCATACTCGAGGAGCTCGTGGATCTTCGACGACATCTGGGATGGCCCTATTTCAAAGTGACTTTTCAGCTGGGAAAGGGTCCTGGGACCGCCCTCAATGTAATAGAGGATGTTTCGCCGCAGCTCTGAGGAGAGAATCAGGTGAAATAAGTCATTTTTATCCATGGAATTTAACCACTCGCATATTACCACTCGCACTGATCAGACAAAAAGTAAACGGTAGACTATCCAGTTACTTTTACTGCTCGCTTCTTGTAGTAGGTGAACAGGTCTTTGCCCCACTGGATCGCAGCAGGGTCATCACTAACCAGTGCCATCTGCAGGTCGGTTTTCCCGTCCCGGTAGTAGATCGTGAAGTACAGGCATTTGTCAGTGAGAATGAAGGGAGTACCTATGTCAGTTTTTGACGAGTATAGTGAGAAAGCTTTAATGGATAATATGTGTTGGACGTCGGTGACGTACTCTGTGCTCACCCGGTTGATCACGTCGTTGCTCGTCACGATCGTGACCGGTACGCCCCTGGAAGCCAGATCGAACACGAGATAGGACGTTTCTTCATCGAATATGGGAGATGCGCTTAAGATCCAGTTTGCGTTTTTCATCATCTGGTCTCTAAAGTTCTTAAGGCGGTTCATATCGCTGACGTCGTTTTCGATGCATCTTGCAGTGCAGATCTCACCGATTCGATAAATCAGCTCTTCAGGCACGCGATCGAGCTCGTGGGTTCGCCAGTAGTCGCTCAGTTTACCGAACACTTCGGCAGTATTGGCGAACGGCGTATATTTTTCTAGAATAACCCGGCCTTGAGGGGTAAGGCTGAAGGTCTTTCGGTCTGACCGTATCACGTCGTATTCCAGTAGTTCCTTCATCTTACTGGATAGCTGCGGCGATCCCACATCGAGGTGATCTTTGATCTCTGAGAGTGTCCTAGAACCGTCTTCAAGGAATAGCAGGATGTTTCGTCTCATTTTAGAAGATGCCAGCAGATTCAGTAGACTACTCATGACCATGAACTATGCACCAGCTGATTCCAAAGATATGATAATCATACGACAGATAATATAAACCTTTATCGATCGGCCGCTGCGGCTGCCACGGGATCGTGATACCGGCCTCGGCAGCAGGGCTGCTACCATGGATAGGTGGTGGTATTATGCCGCCGCTAGACATTTATGCCTATAAAGTTATTACCGATCAGAGCGATATGTACCTGGCTGATTATCGATGAAAGTGTTAGTCATAGGCTCCGGCGGCAGGGAACACGCGATCGTAGAGGCGCTGGCGAGAAGCGAGTATTGTCCGAAGATCTACGCGGTCATGGGTAATGCCAATCCGGGCATCTTGTGCAGGGCATCGGATTACCTGCTGGAAAAAGAGACGAACGTGCCCGTAGTGGTTCAGTATGCTGTGGATCATAACGTCGACATGGCGATCATCGGCCCGGAATCACCCCTCGCGGCAGGGCTGGCAGATGCGCTTGAGCTGAGCGGTATCCCGGTGGTAGGCCCGAAGAAGGATGCAGCCCGCATCGAATTTGACAAAGGGTGGACCAGGGAGTTTATGGCCAGAAATAACATTGCGGGCCTGCCCCGGTTTAAAGTGTACAACAACTACGAGGATGCGTGCCGGTACATCGACGAATACAGCGATGTGGTCATCAAGCCTGCCGGCCTCACGGGCGGCAAAGGGGTCAAAGTCATGGGCGAGCACATGAAGACGGTGAAGGAAGCCCGTGAATATGTGAAGTCAGTCCTCGAGAACGACAGAGTAGTCATCGAGGAGAGGCTGAAAGGTGAAGAGGTCACTATCATGGCCTTCGTAGATGGGAAGCACGTGGTACCCATGCCGACGGTGCAGGACCATAAAAGGGCTTTCGAGGATGACCAGGGGCCGAATACCGGCGGAATGGGCTCCTATACGGACAATATCGAGTTGTTACCTTTCATGACCATGGACGACTATAACGAAGGTGTAGCGATCATGGAAGCAACGGTCAAGGCTATGGAAAAGGATGTCGGTGTCCAGTATAAAGGCGTCCTCTACGGGCAATTCATGATCACCAGAGAGGGCATGAAAGTAGTCGAGTTTAACGCCAGGTTCGGCGATCCTGAAGCTATGAACGTGCTCTCGCTCCTGAAGACCGACTTCGTGGACGTTTGCGAAGCCATTGTGGACGGGAGCCTCGACAAGATCAACATAGAATTTGAACGTAGAGCGACGGTCTGTAAATATGTCGTCCCTGCCGGTTACCCGGATCACCCGGTAAAAGACGCCCCGCTGACTGTCAAGGAAAATCCCGAATATGTGGTTTACTATGCAAGTGTCAACGAGCGGGATGGCCAGGTATATACCACGTCGTCAAGGTCACTCGCAGTGGTCGGTATTGCAGATAGTATTGCCGACGCCGAGATTCTTTCGGAAGAGGGCCTTGCCAATGTCCATGGCGAGTTCCATTGCCGCCATGACATAGGAAAAGAGCACGTGATTCGCAAGCGAATAGAGCACATGGACGCTATCCGTGGATGAGGGATTCATCAATCCCGAGATATTTTTATATTAAATTATATATTGCACCTGATGAAACTATTATTGAATGGAGCTGCAATTTCCGACCGGCATTGAGCAGGTGATCCTTAGTGCGATCGAACATTTGCCAGAATCAGTACTTTTTTTTGGCAAAGACGGTCATATCAACTTTGCGAATGCCAGGGGCAGAAAGTTACTGCAGGCAAATGGAAACCCGGTTACCATGGGTGAGGTCATAGGCCAGGAAGCCGAAATGATACTCTCGCTGCTCTCCGAAAATGACATTGCGCCATCCCAGTACAAAACCGTCCTCCGGGAGCAGGTAACAGGCGATCACATATACTTAAGCCTCATCAGGGCACCGGAAGGGGTCATCGCGTTCTCAGGCAACGTCACGGAGAGGGAACGCCAGGAAGCAGAGATACGGAAGCGTAACAGCCAGCTTTCTGCCCTGAACTACATCAGCGCAACGGCGAACAGCACGCTTGATCTCTCGGAAGTGCTGACCAGATCAATCGAGAAGACCTGTAAGGTCACGGGGATACCCATCGGCTGCATCTTTTTGCTTGAGGACCAGACCCTGGTACCCCTCTCGCATGCCGGCATCTGCCACGATTACATAAAGGCGACAGGGCCGCTGAAGATCGGAGAGTGTGCGGAAGGCAGAGCCGTGAAGTTCCGGGCTCCGGAGGTAATTCGGGATTTAAGAGAGTACAAGCACCTGAAGTGCGACCATCGCCTACATACTGACATCCGATCGCTGGTATCAGTACCGATCATATACAGGGACGAGGTCATAGGGGTGCTGGACCTCGCCACCCGGGACATACGGAGCTATTCAGGTGAGGAGATCCAGTTTTATCAGAGCATCGCCAACACGATAGGAAGCGCCATCAACAACGCCAGTTACGTGCACCAGATCGACCAGCAGAAAAACGAGCTGTCCATGCTGGTGGCTGACCTGAAGCAGATTAACGAACAACTGCGACTGACCTATGACGTTCAGACCCAGATCACCCGGTCGATAAACCTGGACGAAACCCTGGAAGCAGTGATTAAGAATGTCCCCAAAATGATGGGGATAGAAAACTGCATCATCTTCGCCGTCGAAAAAGAGGGAATAATAGAGATCAAGGCCTCAGAGCCCATCGAAAAGAAATTCGGCCGCATGCGGTTTGACAACCAGGAGCTGATCGCCACCACAGAGGCTATGCAAACCGGGCAGCCGATCGTGGTTGAGGATACGGAAACATACCCCAGGATATCCGGAAAGATAGTGAAGATGCTGGAAGCCAGAACCTGTATTATTATGCCGCTGGCCGCCCGAGGCAAAATTATCGGAGCCATGTGGCTCTTTGATACCCGTGGGCCCAGGAAATACAGCGAAGATGATGTGACCCGAGCCAGTGTCCTGTCCAGCCAGGTGGCTATCGCGATCGACAACGCAATGCTCTTCAAACAGCTCTCCCGGGCTAACACAGAGCTAGAAAGCTCTTACGAACAGCTAAAGAGCCTGGACCGGATGAAGATGGAGTTTTTCACGCTGATCTCTCACGAGCTACGCACACCCCTCACTACCATCAAAGGGTATACCGAACTGATGAAAGACGGCATGCTCGGCCCGGTTAACGATGAGCAGCAGGACCGGCTCACCAGGATTGACGCCGGCGTTGATCGGCTCACAAGCATAGTGGAAAGTCTCGCAGACCTGTCCGGGGTAGCCTCCAAACAATACAGAGGAGAAAAAATTCCCATCGCAATGAACGAGGTCATCGACGAAATCGTCCGAGGTGTCGTGTTTCTCGCGGAAACAAAGAAAATTTCAATCACCTTAGACATACCCTGGAAGCTACCGGTCATCTACGCCGATAGAAACAGGATTCAGCAGGTGCTTCTCAACATTGTCAACAACGCGATCAAATATACCCCCGAGGGAGGTAAAATTCACATAGAAGCCCGGGACGAGACAGATCACCTGCTCGTATCCATCAGCGATACCGGCATAGGCATCCCCCGGAAAGACCTCGAGAACATATTCTCCGGCTTTTACCACGCCGGGTACAAGCTTTCGTACGAGTACAAAGGAGCCGGCCTTGGCCTCGCCATTTCCAAACGCATCATCGAAAGCCACAGAGGAAAGATATGGGCAGAGAGTGAGCCCGGCAAAGGCAGTACAATACACTTCACACTGCCTAAACAAGTGCCGTGATGACTCCGATTTTATCACTGAGAATATGCGTGTTATCTCATCATGCCCTTGCGTTACAGGTCCCTGAGCTCGGGGTACCTCGCAGTATACGCTTTGTGGAAATGCAGGGCTTCGGCATCATTCACTTCCAGTAGTGTGTGGTAGATGTGCCAGAACGCGAATCGGATGCCTGCCCAGTACCCCGTACGCTCTGCGGAGCTCATGCAGGCATGAAACGCCTGTAAAGCCTGGCCTGTGTCTCCTGATCTGGCAAGAGTAAGGCCAAGGTTGCCCAGGAGTTTGGTAACTGCTTTCAGATCGTGGTTCATCGATGCAACTTTTAGAGATTTTCTGTAGTGGTCAATAGAGTTGTCGCAATCCTCGCTCATTTCCAGTGCAGCCCCCAGGTTGCTGCGGACCATCAGCATGCACTGGCTTGCCTGGGCGCCTTTGAGACCGGGTGATATCTGCTTTATTGCCTGGAACTCCTGTCTGGCACGCGCCTCATCCCCGATTTGCATGGCGCATGAGCCGATGCTATTATGCACTGTGACCCTGTCGATGGTATCGTTAACTTGCCGGCCTGCTGCTTCGAAGCAGGGAATGGCATTTGCATATTCGCCTCTTTCGAAAAAAACCACGCCTGTATAAAAGGAGATTAGCCCATGGATACGGCTGGGAATCTCCAGCATAGATGTATCCTGGAGTGATTCGATCGCACGGTCATAATCACCCAGCTTAATGGATATGCAACTCTGAAGTATCCGGATGTACGCTTTCTTTTCCGGATCGGTAGCAAACCGATAGGCACTGGCTGCATAGGTCCCAGCCCGACCGTCCCTGCCCAGGATCAGGTAGTTCAGTGCCATCATCGCGTCGTAATGGTATAGAAGAGCATTACTGGTCGAAGATGGCCTGATGGACGAAAGAAAATCCACAATCAGCTTTGCCGGGCTGACGTTGAACAGGAGAATACCGATACAAACGATCATATCACTCATGGCCGGGTCATCATGAATGCCCGAAGACTGTAAGCGTCTGACGGTGCTAAAAAGCCGGACAACTTCGCTGTTTTTTCTTTCTCGATCCAGATATTTCAAATATCCCGGCGCACTGGAAATTTTTTCTATAAGGCCACAAAGATGCTCTTCTTCCAGGCCTGAAAACACACCACGCTGCCGGAAAATGTGTACCAGGCTGACCATGTACACAGCAAGCTCTTCGGACGCCTGGAGGCTGCCTATCCCGCCCAGGTTCGGCTTCCCGAACTCTTGACTGGGTAATTCTACGAGTTTGGGTGCCCTTGCATTAGCGATCCGGCTATCCAGCATATCTAGAAACATGGTGAACCGGGAGTCGAACTCCTTGAAGCACGGCGATCGGTCAAACATCCGGCTCAACAACTGGTACGATTCCCGGGATAACGCAGCTCTACCATGCTTGCCTGCCGACAGCAGCGCCGGGTCAAGGCCATGGATAGCTGAGACAATGACCTGGATAGCATCTTCGTCCAGAATATTCCCGAAGCTCTCCCGGGCGGATCGATACAGGATCGAGTAAAGGACGTCATCGGTCAGCCCGTCGATCTTGCTACGGCGGGTTCCGCCATCGTTTAGTACAAGCTCAAGAAAATGTCTGGACGGCATGATTACTACTACCCAGTACCGGGATTAAGCCGATCGGGACATCAGGTTTGCGGCACTTTTGAGCGACTTCGGCTTACGTTGAGATTTTTAAAAATAACAGCTTTGGTGGATATGTTTGTGAAGAAAATGTTCTACCTGTGCCTTAGAAGCTAAATGATCGCTGAGTCATACCGGTCGGAAATAACCTATCATCTGTGACTAGTCAAGACGAACAGGGTTAATGATGCCCCCCCGGATCATATGATCGGCTATCACGAGCGCGGTCATGGCCTCAGCCACAGGAACGGCACGGGGCACTATCGCTGGGTCGTGGCGTCCGGTTATCTCGATCAAGGTTTCTTCTCCGGTTTTCATGTTTATAGTGCGCTGAGGCCGGGATATCGAGGGGGTTGGTTTGATGGCGATCCGGCATACGATGGGCATTCCGGTGCTGATGCCTCCGAGGACGCCTCCGCTGCGGTTTGTCCTTGTCCGGATGTTTCCACCTTCGGAGCAGAACTCATCGTTCATCTCGCTGCCCCGCAGCCCCGCGGCTTCGAGCCCTGCGCCAAGCTCCACGGCCTTTACCCCGCCGATGCCCATCAGAGCATAGGCGAGACAGGCATCGAGCTTGTCGAAGACCGGTGCACCGATACCGGCGGGAACACCTGTGGCGATGATTTCGATCATCCCGCCTACGCTGTCGGATGCCAGGCGGGCATCCTCAATGGCGCTTACCATCGCGTCTGCGGCGGATAGATCGGCACAACGGACTGGGTTCGTGTTTACGTTAGCGATGATCTCGTCCAGTGTGACAGGCTTCGCCTTCACCCCGCCGATAGCAGTCGCATGCGCGTAAACCTGGACTCCGCACGTGGATAACAGTTTTTTCGCCACTGCTCCGGCTGCTACCCGGGATAGCGTTTCCCTGCCGGAAGAGCGCCCGCCACCTCGGTAGTCCCGGTGGCCGTATCGCGCCACATACCCGAAATCCGCGTGTCCGGGACGGGCCAGGTCTTTTATGCGCTCGTATGCAGAGGAATGAGCATCCGCGTTGCGTACAAGCATAGCGATGGGAGTCCCGGTGGTCAAGCCTTCGAAAACTCCGGACAGTATCTCAGCCCGATCCGACTCCTGACGCTTTGTGGTGACTTCACTCTGGCCGGGCCTTCTTCGATCCAGCTCGACCTGGACATCCGCCTCGGTCAAAGACAGACCAGCGGGACAGCCGTCGATGACGACACCCAGTCCGGGGCCGTGGCTCTCTCCGAAGGTGGTGACCCGGAAAGCTGTTCCGAACGTGTTACCGCTCATACCTCTACCTTCGCACCCAGCTTCTTGAGATCTGCAAAAAATGCAGGGTAAGAGATGTCCACTGACTCAGCAGTGGTGATCGTGGTCGGTCCTTCGGCGACCAGACCTGCGATTGCCAGAGACATGACGATCCGGTGGTCGTCATAGCCGTCGACGGCAGCGCCCTTGAGTTTGCCGCCTTCGATGGTCAGGCCATCCTGCCGCTCTTCAATGGATACGCCCATCTTCCGCAGCTCGGTAGCCATGGCATGGAGCCTGTCGGTCTCTTTATAGCGCACATGCTCCGCGTTATTGATATGTGTAGTACCTTCTGCGCAGGCAGCCAGTACCGCCAGCGTGGGAACGAGGTCCGGAGTGGAGCCCGCATCGATGTCGATGCCGTGCAAGGTGCCGCCTCCGACAGTTACAGTGCCGTTCTTCTCATTCCAGAAGACGTTGGCGCCCATGTCCAGTAAATACTCAAGGATGGCGGCATCGCCCTGCTTGGAGGGGAACAGATTGCCGACAGTCACTTTTGAACCAGTGACCGCCGCGGCAGCCAGCGGATACGATGCCGAGGAAAAGTCGCCCGGAACACGATATTCGCCAAGGTTGTAGTCCTGACAGCAGGCGATGTGGAACTCTTCGAAATTGGTTTCGATCCTACAGCCCGCCTTTTCCAGCATCTCGATCGTGACCTCCACGTAAGGCCGGGACTTCAGCTCGCCTTCGATGACGATGGTCGTGTCGTTTTTCGCGAACGGGCAGGAGATGAGCAGCGAGGAGATAAACTGCGAGCTGATGCCACCGTTGATGGATATGCGACCGCCTTTCATGACGCCGTGGATCACCAGAGGAGCTGAGCCGGTGCCCCGGGTGGAGTAGCAAACCGCACCAAGATCGTTTAATGCTTTGATGAGTGGGCCGTTCGGCCTCTTACGCAGCGAGTGGTCCCCGGTAAACACGGTGGCTCCGTCAGCCAGCGCAGCGATAGACGAGCAGATACGTAGTGTCGTGCCGCTGTTCTTCGCGTCGACGACATCCTCCGGGGTTTTCGGCTTGCCGATAATGCCGGCGATCTCCACAGTATCTCCATTGACCTTGATGTCGGCCCCGAAGGCCCGGCACGCTGCCACGGTAGCCAGCGTATCTGCCGAAAGCAATGGCTTAGTTATCTTTGCATAGTGACCCATGCTACCGATAGCTATCGCCCGGTGCGTATAGCTCTTGGACGGAGGGGCGTCTACAGTACCCCAGACGTCCGATTTCGAAATCCTCGCTATCATCAGAAACTAATTGGAAAAGGCATCATATATAGTTTTATTTAATTTACTGAGGAAACAGGTGGTATCCCTGCTTTTACCTTGGGGCTACGAGCCGATAAAGTCTTAATAGTAGTAATTGCTTAAATTACATGAAGACGCAAGCACCCCTTATGCAGGGGATTGTGGTGAATTTATGCTCATCAGCAAACTCGAGACCGAGATGGAGATGCTAGAACGCCACCTGCTCATTTTAAAGTTCGTAATCGAGCAGGAACCCATCGGCATCATGAAGCTTTCGGAAGTGACCAAACTCCCGAAACACAAGGTCAGGTACTCTCTCAGAGTGCTGGAGCACGAGGGGCTCATCGGCCCGTCCATGCACGGAGCGGTCACGACAGAAAAGACCAGGAAGTTCGTCGACGCCCTGGACGAGCGCATCGCCGGCCTCGACAAAAAGTTTGGGGAAGTCAAGAAGCTCGGCAGTGAACTATAGATGAGCGACCGGATCGTGTTCGTCGGAGCCGGGGGAGCAGGGCTCACCGGGGCGACTCACGTCGCCCGAAGAGCACCGGATGCAGAGATAACTGTTTTTTCAAAAGACCCTGTCGTGGCATATAGCCAGTGCGGAATGCCCTTCGTCCTCGACCGCAGGATCCTGGACTTCGACAAGCTCGTCATATACCAGCCCCGGGTCTTCAAGGATCTTGGCCTAGACGTCCGCACATCGACCACGATCACGGAGATTGACCTCGACCGGAAAGCAGTCATTACGGATAAAGGCGAACGGGTCGAATACACGAGGCTCGTGATCGCCACCGGGTCAAAACCGTTTGTGCCTCCGATCCCCGGCATTCACCTCGAAGGCATACAAAGCCTGATTACCCTGGAAGATGGCAAAGCGCTGTTTGAAAGAATGAAGGCGGCCCGGAATGTAGTCATCATCGGCGGCGGCCCGATCGGCCTGGAGACAGCTCCGGCGTTCCTGGATGCCGGTGCCCGGGTAACGATCATCGAGCGTGTGCCACAGCTCATGCCATCCGCACTGGACCCGGAAATGGCGGCCATTGTCCAGTCCCGCCTCGAAAAGAAAGGAGCAAGGATCATCACCGGCAAAGGCGTCGAGGAAATTAACGGCCAAAGCCACGTCGAATCAGTCGTCTGCGGAGGCGAGACGATACCGGCAGACCTGGTGCTCCTGTCGGCAGGCATCCGCCCTAACGTCGATCTGGCGAAGAAAGCAAACATCGATCTCGGAGTAACAGGCGGCATTGCCGTAGACGAGTACTTCCGGGTTAAGAGAAACGGTAAAGTACTGGACGACGTCCTCGCCGCCGGCGACTGCGTCGAGGTCAAAAGCCTGATCACAGGTAAACCGGCAATATACGGAGTAGGCAGCGTCGCAAACAGACAGGCAAAATACCTGGCAGATTACCTGCTTGGCATGAAAAAGCCTTACCCGCCAGTGCTCTGCCCCGCAGTCTGCGTGATCGACGACCTTCAGGTAGGGAGCGTAGGACTGAACTCCCACGCCTGCGAACAGGCAGGCATCAAACCGATCTCGTTCACGGCAAAAGGCGCCACCCGGGCACGCTATTACCCCGGCGGCAAAACAGTAGAGATCAAGTTAATATCCGATGGTGAAAGGCTCATAGGCGGCCAGGTCATCGGGGAAGAAGCAGTGGGAGGCAAGATCAATATTTTATCGCTGGCCATTTGCAAAGGCATGAGCGCCGAGGATCTGGCGGCTGCAGAGACGTGCTATGCGCCCCCGGTTTCGCCCATGATTGACACATTAACATATGCGGCAGAGATGCTGGCACTGAAAGTGGCAAGGGCGAAGAAGTGAT
>CAZJRS010000013.1:20479-53825 GCA_964548585.1 uncultured Methanocella sp.
TTAACATATGCGGCAGAGATGCTGGCACTGAAAGTGGCAAGGGCGAAGAAGTGATTGTAGAAAAGAGTGTAAATAAATGATCAGAAAAATAATAGAAGTTGATCTCCATCTCGCCGACCATCCTATTATAATCCTTTGCAGGACAGTTAACAGTTAGTCGGCGAGGATAGAGGTGGATATTATTTATAATCGTGAACTTGTGACGATTCCTGAATGTCTGGCACGGACACCTTTGCACCACAGCCGAGTATATTTCCTTCGTACCACCCGGTAAATATTACATGATTACTTAGATGCTTGCCTATTACTAATTAGCCTCCTAGTATTTATTAGTGAAGTCATCGAATTTTTGCCAAAAGTTAAACGACCAGCGTAACTTTCAGTTTCCGGTAGGAGTGGGGCGATAATTAATGAGAGATAGGTGGCTGCTGCAATAACTTTCGGATTAAAATTGATCCGATATCAAGTAAAAATTGTATTTGATGGCTATTATTAAATCTTTATTTCCTTCGCTTCCCGCAGGTACTCTTCGAACAGCTCTTCTCCCCAGTTTACCGCCGATTTGTCGGAGCTGTACAGGCTGTTCATGGAATCGAAAGTGCCATTTTTATTGTACAGGTACATCGACAGGAACTCATCCGTGGACACGAGAACCAGCCTGGCGTCGTCCACGACATACATCTTCGCGTTATCGCAGCTCAGGTACTCTGTCAGGAAGCTCGAATAGTCTTTTTCGATTTTCCTGAAAATGTTTTTGGTCACAATGATCGATACCGGGATTCCCCGCTTGACTAAAGCATAGTAGATTTTGGGGTACTCGGGGTCAAGCACGGGGGATATGCCCTTTATTTTCCCCGATTTTGGCAAGTTGCTGTAGATCTGGTCGTGGGTAGCCGTAATGTGCTCCAGTTCGTTGGTTATCACTTTACAGTTGCCCAGCTCGTCGATCCTGTCCATCAGTTTTGCGGGTATCGGACTCAGGTCATGCTCGTTTAAGAATTGCCCGGTCGTCTCGATGATTCCCCCCAGGTTGTCCAGCGCCCTAAGTTTTTTCGCCAGGATCGTTCCGGTAGTGGTCAACTGGTATTTCCCATCCGCCTTCACCATTAAGCTGGCCTGTAGCAGATCCTTGATGCGTGGTATGATGCTGGAAGAGGTCACGTCAAAATGCGCCCTGATGTCGGAGAGCGACCTGGGCTCCTCCAGTAACATGTATAGAATACCCTTTCGTATGTCCGATAACATCGTAGATTTTAACAGACTGTCAGCTTTCATCGACCCTCACCAAACACTAATCTACAAATGATTAAGAAAGTAACTATATATACTTCTCTACTACGTTTTTCTCACCAAAATATTTATCCCGTCTGCCGGTTCTATTCCCGGCGAAATATAAATTTTAGTTATTTTTAATTTATTAAAAAACACCTTTACGATACGAAACAATATAGTATTTTTAAGCAAAGGCTTGATAAATAATACATTTTGATTAATATGTTTGAATTACTGGGTAATACTATTCAGTACGTTCGACCGTACATCACGATTCTAAAGTTGAAGAGTAGTATGGTCGATCTTTCCGTAATGGCCGCTACCTGCGCTATTCTGGGAACGTGGGACTACAGGATTGCCATTGCCACCCTCGCCGGCGTAATGATTCACGGCGCCTGCGACATCATGAACGACATCTACGACGTAGATATCGATAAGATCTGCAAGCCGAAAGGGGTGATTGTTTCAGGCCAGATACCGGTAAACGTCGCCTGGATCTATATGGGATTGCTCTTTACCGTCTCGCTGGCCATTGCCCTCTGCTTAAGCCAGGTCTTGTTCATCTGCCTGCTGGTCGGCATCGTCGTGGGCGGTATCATGTATTCGCACCCCCGGTTCAGGCTTAAAGACCTGCCTGGCTTTGCCATGCTGGACATGGCCGTCTGCTTTTCCCTGGAGTCACTGGGAGCGTGGAGCCTGTACGCCCCGATCGATAGCACAGCGTTACTGGTCGCAGGGTACATCTTCGTCCTGACGTTCTCCCTCACCTTCATGAAGGACTTCAAAGACGTGGCCGGAGATATCAGTTCTCTCCCCCTCCTGCTCGGCACAGCCCGGGCTGCCAGGATCTGCTGTATCCTGGCGCTGCTACCGCTCATACCGCTGGCTTATATGTCCTTGCAGTACAATTTTCTGGCGCTGGTTCTCATCCTATATGGACTGGTCGCTGCAAGGTGTATCACAATCCTTTTGGCAGACCCTGTCAAAGAGGGGGTGAAGCTGAAGGGCCGAATGATTACAGCGTTGACCATACCGAATTTCGCCATGCTGCTACTAGCTATACTATGACTGTGTGGAAACTCCATTAGCAGCTGACAAGTTTTCTATAGAAAGGGCTCGGAGAGAATTTTAACTTCCTCCGTGCCATTAATTCTGGTTGTTGGCAGAGTGGTTTATGCCTGCAAGGTTTTGAGAGTTGTTATTCGGGGTATACTAGATGGTTTTTTACCTTGTCAGCCCTGGGCTTCCGAGGTTGGATTATAACGGTATAAACTATTCTGTCAACGATACTCAAAGTAGTTCTCCCTGACCTCCGGCCCCTCACCTTCCTCCCCTCAGACCTCCGTACCCCCATGACCTCCACCTGAAAAAAGTCTCAGTGATCTCCCGGGAACTCCCAAACCTCCGACCTCAAGGAACTCCCAGACCCCCTTACGCTGGTTTCCGGTAATGATCATTTTCACTCGCACCAGACAGAATCGATAGAAAAATTGAGACACACCCGGCGCTTGACTAAGCGGAACAAGATGAACGAGCGAACCATTGCGGATATCTCTGACGGGTATGGCGACATGTAGGGAATTCTCGGCTGATCCATGCCCGAGCTGGATGGCGTGGAGATGACGGCGCTGGCCCACATAATTCCTGAAGATCGGATGGAATCATAATGTGCTTTGACAGTATCGACCCACTATCATTTTATATTCCCATAATGCATAATATGGATAGACCGGGGATTTCAGATGGACAGTGCCACTCAAGAAGATATGAAAAAGATCCGGGATACTATCCTGGAAGAGTTAAGTGAGGTAGAAGCGATCTACCTTTTTGGAAGTGTGGCAAAGGGAACTCAAAACGAAAAGAGCGATTATGATGTCCTCGTTTTTGTTAAGAAAATCCCAGATGAGAAGATAAAAACCATGTCGAGGATCAGATATCACCTCCTGGGAAAGATCAATCGGCCTCTGGAGCTTTTCATGCTGGATGTGGAGGATCTGAACTATTCATCGCCTTTTCTCTATGAGGTTTATCATAATAATAAACTGCTTCATGGTAAAAATATCATTGAACACGGTAAGGATGCGCTTAGCAGGATGAAGCCCCTGATTCTGAACGGGGTTAAAGTCGGGTACTATGTCTAGTTTGGCTGAAGCTCGGGCTGTACGATATTTATTGGATGCCGTTTACGATAAGTCCCTGATCGATGCTGCCATTAAGGATAACATCCCTTCTCAAGCGTTGTTCCATATGGAGCAGCTTTGCGAAAAAGCAACGAAAGCCTGTCTGGCGATAGCAGGCATATTAATCACCAGAGAACATAGTTATAGCTATTACGTTGAGTCGATACTGATACCTGAAAAAAGTGAACTGGAAGAAAATTTTCAAAGATTGCTGCCTGAGTTAAGCGAAATCGAAACAGTATACATCTCTTCGAGATATGGTGTCGACTCATATGGTCGTGTTACACTAGAAGAATATTCTCAAAAAGATACCGTAGGGTTAAAAAATGCATCTCTGGAATACCTCGAACTATCTTTCAATTATATCGAATTAAAATGTGGTAAGCAGTTGCCGAGATCTAAAGAAGAGCTTTTAGCTTATTTTAAATCGAACTATGGTGAGTATATTTCACGTTAGTCTGGAAAAAAGACTGAAAATTTAACTAAAAAAAATTATTAAGGCCCGTTATACACTCCAATCTCGAAGTGATCATCTGTCTGAAACGCCCCGGCTGCGCAAACCGGCTTCTCGAACGTCAAATCAAACATCTTCCTCGCCACGTCTTCCGCTGAGGACGCCTCGATCGTGAGCCGAGAAAACATGGTCTTCTCGTAGGTAGCCACCATCAAACACTCGTTCTCTTCCAGCGGGAAGGTGCTCACGTTGAGCCCGTCTTTAGTGACAATGCCAAGGAAAGCGTGATGTCTCGAGACAACCGCGGCGATCCTCGGGGTGTCCAGCGAATCTTTCTCGTAGTCCATGGCCAGCAAGCTAAGAGCCAGCGCATCCCGGATCGGGTAGCCCATCTCGATCTTTTCGATGATCGGGTCTGTGTGGGAGCCGTTGGTTACCACGGCTACGCTGGGCAGTACCCGGATACAGTTGTAGGAGATGTAGGGGCTCTTCTCGAGATCTTTGACGTCTTTGGGCATGATTGCCACGGTGCTGTCGTTCGGCGTTACCGCGTAACGGTTGGGAAAGGAGCGGGAGGATACCCGGTACCCTGCCCACAGCTTGCCGTTCGTCTTACCGATTGTCACGAACCGGCCGACGTACACTGATTATTCCTCCTTGGGTTCCGCTGCTGCGCCTGGCTTGGACTCTACATCCAGGCCGAAGTGCTTTGCATTCAGGTCGGCGATGTGCTGGATCTTCTCGATCTCCTTGTCGCCGCCCGGCATCTTGAACAGGTGGGAGAACCGCTTTTGCTTCTCCAGGTATTCTCTGACGGGTTTCCTGTCCTTGATCTTCTTGACGGTGGTGATCTGGCCGTTCTCGTACTCGTATAACGGATACAAGCCAGTCTCTACTGCGAGGCGCAGGATTTCGATGGACAGCGCGCTGTCGACACCCCAGCCGGGGGTGCAGGTAGCGTGGACCTGGATGTACTTCGGGCCTTCGATGGACAGAGCTTTACGGATCTTCTTGGTGAAGTCCGCCGGATATCCGATGGAAGTGGTGGCCACGTAGGGAACGCCGTGGGCTGCGATGATGGCGGGGGCGTTCTTCTTTGGCCGCTGGTTGCCGAAGGATATTTTACCCGACGGGGTGGTCGTCGTGGCTGCGTCGTACGGGGTTGAGCCGCTGCGCTGTATGCCGGTGTTCATGTACGCTTCGTTGTCGTAGCAGATGTACAGGATGTCGTGGCCACGTTCCATGACGCCCGATAGATTGCCGAAGCCGATGTCGATGGTGCCGCCGTCGCCGCCGATGGCGATGACTTTGGTGTCGCCCTTTCTGCCGGTGGCTCTCAGTGCCGCTTCGATGCCGGCTGCGACTGGTGCAGCGTTCTCGAACAGCGAGTGTATCCAGGGTACCTTCCATGCGGTTTCCGGGTACGGGGAGGAGACGACCTCCATGCAGCCCGTCGCGTTAGTCAGGATGACGTTAGGTCCGGTCACGCGCGCCAGAGTCTTCAGGAACAGCGCGCAGCCGCAGCCGGCGCAGGCCCTGTGGCCCGATGCGTACAGGTCTTCCAGTGCTGCCATTTATATGTCCTCCGGGAGTATGTCCACGTCCAGTTTATACCATTCAAGTTCGGAGACACGAGCGCCGCCGAGTTTGGCCTGGGCTTTCTTCACGATGATCTTGATGTCCTCTGTGGTTGTATCCCTGCCACCCAGACCGATGATGAATCCGAGCATGGTCGGCGAGCTGCTCGCATTGTACAATGCGCCCTTAAGGTCGGTGAAGACTGCTCCTTCCGCCCCCATGGAGATGTTGCGGTCGAGCACACAGACGATATCCACGTCTTTCAAAGCGTTGCGCAGCGCCTCTACCGGGAACGGCCTGTATGTCCTGATCTTGACGATGCCTACGGGGATGCCTGCCGCCCGCATTTCGTCCACGGCGTCCTTTAAAGTGCCGATGATCGAGCCCATCGCGACCAGGGCGATCTTGGCGCCTTCCATCTTGTAGGTGTCAATGAGTCCGCCCTTGAACCGGCCGAACGTCTTTGCGAAGTCGGCGGCGACGTCCTCGATGACTTTCTTGGACTTGATCTGGGCGTCGTGCACCATGTACCTGGCTTCGGTATAGTACTCGGGCTGAGCCAGCGCACCCATGCTTACGGGTGCTTTCGGGTCGAGCTTGTATTTCGGGTTATATGGAGGCAGGAACTCGTCCACTGTCTTCTGGTCGTACATTTCCACCGGCTCGTACAGGTGGGTGATCAGGAAACCGTCGAGGTTGACCATGACTGGGAGCATGATCCGGGAGTCCTCTCCGATCTTGTAGGCCTGGATGATCATGTCCGCGGCTTCCTGGTTGTCCTCTGCCCAGAGCTGGATCCAGCCGCTGTCTCTCGCGGAGATGGCGTCCTGGTGGTCGTTCCATATGTTAATCGGAGACGAAATGGCCCTGTTGGCCATCGCCATCACGCAGGGTAGCCGCATGCCGGCGATGCTGAAGATCACCTCGTACATGAGCAGTGCGCCCTGTGATGAGGTTGCGCTGAAAGTCCGGGCTCCCGCTGCCTGGGCGCCCTGGATGACGGATGCGGCGGAGAACTCGCTTTCGGTCCTCACGTACTCGCAGTTAGGTAGGTCGCCGTTGGCGACCATCTGGGACAGGTCCTCGACGATATGGGTCTGGGGGGTGATCGGATACGCCGACACGACCGCCGGCCTGCAAACTCTGGTCGCTTCCGCAATCGCGTGCGAGCCTTCCATGACTGTCATCTTAGTCATTATTTTTCCTCCACGACCATCTCGATCGCGTCCACAGGGCACTCGTAGGCACAGACGCCACAGCCCTTACAGTAATCGTAATTCACGCAGAACTTTTTCTTCTTGCCGTCGTGGGCACATTCGAACGGAGCCCCGTCGGGACAAGAGTCTGCACAGCGCTTGCAGCCGATGCATTTTTCCTGGCTGATCACAGCCCGGAAGGTTCTCCAGCCGCCGGTGTGGTACTGCATCGTCGTTCCCGGCATGGTAACCAGGCCGATTGTCAATCGTTCTCTATTGGCCATGTTACTCCTCCATCATTTCGTAAGCCCGCTTGACAGCGGCGACGTTCTTCTCCCCGACTTTGCCCGGGAACCGGTTCTTGATCGCCTTGCTGACCGATTCCAGCCGGATCTCCCCGGTGGCTCCGGCGAAGGCGCCTAGCAATGCAGTGTTTACGATGGGCAGGCCGATGACCTCGAGCGCCAGCTTGGTAGCGTCGAGCGTCTTCACGCGTGCCTTGGTGTTTATTTTGAGCTCGGATGGCTTCTTATCCGAGTTGATGATCAGTAGGCCGTTTTCCTTCAGTCCGCCGGCTACTTCCACCGCGTGGATCAGAGACGGATCCTGTACGATCACGTAGTCTGGCTGGTAGATCTGGCTTCTTATGCGGATCTGCTGTTCGGATATGCGGGCAAACGCCGTGACGGGGGCACCCCGGCGTTCTGTGCCGAAGTACGGGAATGCCTGGCTCCATTTCCCGTCCTCGAACGCTGCGACCGCTATGAGCTCTGCTGCAGTGACTGAGCCCTGTCCGCCGCGCCCGTGAATTCTAATCTCTTTCAACCTACGTCCTCCATATTGCGCATTTGTTAATGATTGTACGTGTAGAATAGCGGTTAAGGTAGATAAGCCTTGTGAAAGAATCGACACGATGCGAAGTGTTTACCGCCATTAATTTTTATTATATGCTTTATATATAAAACTTCTTTAGCGGCAGTTCATACATAATAGTGCACAGGGGGCGTGATTTAACCGGGAAAAGGGAATGACGGCTGTTTTTCGAACAGGAAACTACATCGTCAAATGACGTGTTTTTCTTTGTGGATTTAAAATCGCGTAGAAAATTGACGTGAATCCTGCGTATCACTTCGGGAAAATCAGCATTAGCTATTTCCCACCAGCCGGTAGTATAATGACAAACCGGCTCCCCTTGGTGTAATCGCCCGTGACTCTGTCTTCGACCCACACGCTACCATCGGCATCTTCGATCAGTGATCTGACCAGGAAGAGTCCCAGCCCGCTTCCCCGGGTCCTGGCTCTCCCGCGCCCGATGCGGTTGAACAGTTTGGACTTCAGCAGATCGGGTATGCCTGGGCCGTTATCTTCGACTGCTATCAAATAGTAAGGCTTCACACCCTCGAACTTTCGTTCGATCGTCATACGGACTGCCACCGATCCGGTTGAGTGTTCGATTGCGTTGGCGGTCAGGTTTCTGAAGGCTTCTTTGATCTGTATGCTGGCCAGGACGTAGCAGCCTGGGACTGGCACATATTCGATAGTGACATCCCGGCCTGGGACTACTGAGTACTCGGTTTTTACCTCGGCCATCAGTTTGCCGATGTCGATAGGTTCTGGCCTACGCCCTTCGGTTTGCAGGCGTTGAAGCTTACGGACGTTGTCGATCAGCTGTGAGCTGTGCTGCATGGATTCCAGGGGTCGCTGGAGCAGGTATCTGCCCTCATCGTCGCATTTCAGGGTGTCCAGGGCGATTTCGAGGTACCCGATGCCAACCTGGTTGAGGTTGTTGATGTCATGGCCCATCAGATCCATGTATAGCTCCGCCTGTTTCCTGGCTTCGCAAAGCTCTTCTTCAGAGGACTTCCGCATCAGATCGTAGTGTCTGCTGCTGGCTTCGGACAGGTATGCGACGATCATGGCGACGGCGAGAAGGGATACAGCCCTGATCAGGGTGCCTGGAATGATCCCGGTTGTCTCGTAGAAGCCCATAGAAACGTGCAGGCCCCCCAGGAACAGCGACAAATACACGGCTTTCCAGTAGTACCAGATGGCAGTCAGAACGATGGGTACGTAAAAAAAGTGAGTATAGACCGTATCCACGCCCAGGAACAGGTTCACATACAGTGCTATCAACGTGCTTGCAGATACCAACAAACCTACGACATACTTGCGATATTCTGTCATTCACCATGCCCCCCACGGCTCATGTCAGTCCAGATCACCTGAATCGCTACCTATCGTCGAACCCCGGAAAACCGGAGTTAACGCTGTTATTAATAATTAGTCTATTAGCGTCTATACTATATAGCGTTAAGGTGCACCCAAAACGGTGTGCGCCGGATTAAAATTAAGCCTGGTGGGAAGGGAGCAGGACAACAAAGCGACTGCCCTGGGTAAGATCGCCCGGAATACGATCTTCTACCCATACCCTGCCGCCCGCGTGCTCAACCAGGGTCCGGACAAGGAACAAGCCCAGGCCGCTGCCTGCAGTCCGGGATAAGCCCCGAACCTTACGGGTAAACAGCTTCTCCTTCAGATCATCGGGAATCCCAGGACCGTTGTCCTCGATATCGACCCGGTAGCAGGGCTTACCCCCTGAGATCGTACTACTGATCGTCATCCAGATAGTGACCGGGCCTGTGGAGTGCTTGATGGCATTGCTGATCAGGTTCCTGAATGCTTCCTTGATCAGCTGGCTGGCTGTGATACAGCAGGACGGGACCGGCTTGTAGATGATGCTCACCTCCCGGCCTGGCACCGCCGAGAACTCGGCCGCCACCTCGGACAGCATCATGCCAAGGTCAATTACTTCGGACCGTTGCTCCTCATACCGTGCCTGCTGGATCTTCCGCACGTTCTCGATCAGCCGGGAGCTGCTTCTCATGGCGTCGAGGGCCCTCTGGAGGATATTTCGGCCCTCCGCATCAAGCTTCATGGTATCCAGGGCCACTTCGAGATACCCCATCCCCAGCTGGTTCAGGTTATTGATGTCGTGCCCCAGCAGATCGACGAATAGCTCAGCTTGTTTCCTGGCGTCCCGCAATTCCTCCTCGGTCTTCTTCCGGGAGGTGATGTCGTAGAAAGTGACCACAGCACCCAGTATAGTCCCGTTCTCCCGGATCGGGTACGACGAGTACTCGACCGGAAAGGTCGTGCCATTTTTGTGCCAGAAGACCTCGTCGCTTTTGCGGGTACCCGTTCCAGTCCTCATCGACTCGAGGATGGGACAGGACTTTGTTAATAGCGGCGTACCGTCAGGGTTTTTACAGTGGATTATACTGTGAATGTCTTTGCCGATCAGCTCCTCCGTGGTATACCCGAACATCACGGCGGCTGACCGGTTGATAAAAATACACTGGCCCTGCGTACCGAGGCCATAGATACCCTCGTCAGTGGACTCCAGCAGCAGCCGCAGCTCTCGTTCGGACGATCTGACCCGGCCATACAGCCTCTGCCTTGCCCCGGATAGCGTTCCAAGGACAAGAGCGACCGCTACAAACATGGTCGCCCGGATGATAGTGCTGGGGACGATTGCCCCGGTTGCCTGTATGCCAAGCAGGATGTGCAGCAGGGCAAATAGTATCGCCAGGTACACCCCTTTTCTGGGATACCAGAGAGCTGTAAGGATAATGGGCAGGTAAAAAAAGTGAGTATATACTGCCTCGATGCCAAAGATGAGGTTTACCGTGACGGCTATGGCTATGCTGGTGATAAGCAGTACGAGGATGAGGTACTGGCGGTGCTTCGAGAACATTTTGCTTCCCGAGTGTAAACCGCTACCAGACGGGTTTCCTTTCGTCGACATTTGACCAGCAGACCTACTTCAGGAGTCTGTGTATGGACGTATCCAGACATTATTATGTCAAACTGCATGCCTATAAAAGAGAAACGTGGTTTTTACTGGCAGGAGATCATTCGCGTCACACCCTTATCGCCCGGGGGTCTGCCACAGACCGGTTAAACTGATGACGCGCGAGAACGATGTCGGTCACGGCTTCCCGTGACCGATGCCAGCTGGTTTTACTTCATCCGGAGCACCTTGATGATACCCTCGATGATGGCCTCAGGCTTGGGCGGACAGCCGGGGATTTTCACATCCACCGGGATGATCTTCTCGACCGGCCCTGCTATGGAGTAGTTCTCTTCGTCGATGAAGACCCCGCAGGAGCAGCCGCACGCTCCCATGGCGATCACTCTTTTGGGCTCAGGGGTCTGAGCATACACTCGTTCCAGGAATGGCTTAGTGTGCAGCGGTACCGGTCCGGTGACCAGTAAGATGTCTGCGTACCTCGGTGAAGGCACCCATTTGATGCCCAGTCGCTCTAAATCGTACCGAGGGCCCATGCAGGCCACCAGTTCGATGTCGCAGCCTACGCAGCCTCCGGCATGGGCGTGATATACCCAGGGGGATCGCTTGATCATGTTCATGTCAGACCCACTTCCTCGGGTGAGTACCCCAGCTGATACTGTGTTTCTGGCGACAGTCTACGCATGTTCGCAGGTATTTTTCCATGTCTTTGTCGATGATTTTCGCCGTGTCCGGCCCAAGGTTCGAAAGTGTCCGGTCCCGGATGACTGTCAGATATTTTTCGGTGACAGGCATGATCTCTCCGCAAACCGTGCAACGCTGGAGCTTCAGCGTGGTATCTGTAGTCGGCCCGGGGGTTGTCCCGTAGTGGGCCATGTCGATCTTTTCCATGCATTTGATAGGATCTGTGTCCACGTGGAGGCAGATATCTGCCTCGGGGAGGCCGGCTTTCTTGAGAGCTTCTTCTCTTGCAGCCCGCTCCTCGGGTGTTTTCGGCTCGAAGTTCAGATCCAGCGCGTGCTCGGGACACACGTCCGCACATCTGCCGCAGAAGATACAGTTACCACCGTCGACACTGACGGTCCGCTGTTCGCCTTCGTCAGTGATTTTGGTCGCACCACTGGAGCAACGCTCGTAGCAGGCACCACAGCCCGTGCAGAGATCGGCGTCCCGGCGGGGCATGGCCCGGTAGGTATCGGCCAGGAAACCGAAGTCTTCGTCCACGGTGACAGGCTTCTTAAATAGGTTGAGGATCAGCCCGAGGAACGATTTTGTCTTGCTCATAGTACGAACACCTTTACCACTGCCCACACGATGGCGATGACGCCCAGCGCGGTGGAGACTGTGAAGAGCCACTTTGTGGCCTGGTCGATGCGGAATCTGGCAAACAATGCGTTTACGGTTCCGATAGCAACGCTGACCAGAAGAATTTCGCCAAGGAACAGCGCCCAGCCAGCGATGCCCGGTATAGCCCATCCTTGTGGCACCCAGAGGAACAGGTCTACGAACAGCGCCGACAGTGAGAATAGCATGATCACTTTGGTGATCTCCAGTACCCCGAGCAGCTTGCCACTATACTCCGTGGTGAGGCCCCCCACGATCTCGGAGTCCGCTTCGGCGATGTCGAAAGGCCGGATGTGAAGCTTGACCAGCATGGCGATGAAGAACGCAGCTGCTGCGAAGGGGTTGAGGAGGAGGTTCGGTCCCATCATGCCCTGTACTGAAAGGGTATTGTACCAGATCGCCAGTGCGAACGTGCCCAGGATGAACGGTATCTCGTTGGCGAGCATCAGCTCGATTTCCCTCACGCCGCCGATCGCGGCGAAGAGAGAGGCGCTCGCGATCCCCCCGATGATCACGCACATGGTGACGCCGATCAGAAGGTAGAAGATGACGACAAGGCTGAACGAGTAGTCAAAAGACAGGCCTGCAATAGGAATGAACAGCGGTAGTACGAGCGCGAACGCCAGTGCCATCAGCGGCCCCCCGATGAAAAACGGCGTAGCCGTCCCCGGTAGCAGGGTTTTCTTGCTGAGCAGCTTCATGATGTCGTACAGTGGCTGTAACACTTTGGTGCGGTTGATATCCTGCCACCGGCGGGGCATCCTGACCAGGGGCCCGCGGCGGGACTGGATCCGGGCAAAGACCTTGCGCAGGTTGAACGCCAGGAATATCCCGATGCAGAACGCCAGTAGCGGATTAGCCCAGGACAGGTCGATCATGCACCCTCCCCTTTTCTTCTGACCACGATCTTCGCGTCCTTGTGGACTGTCACCCGGTCGGTACAGGAGTAGCACGGATCGATACTACCCATGATTGCCGGTACGTCGGCCACGTAGGAGCCTTGCAGGAGCTTGAGCATGATGTACGCGGTCATGAAGGTCGGCACCCGGATACGGACGAACTCGGGCGTGTTGGTGCCGTTGGACGCCACGTGGTATAACAGTTCGCCCCGGGGAGCCTCTGTCTTGCCCAGCGCCTCGACGCAGGGCAGCTCATGCAGCTGTGTGATAAGCTCCGGCGGTGCCGTCTTGAGCTTTTCCAGGCACTGTTCGACGATGCTAATGGAGACCAGCGCCTCCCTCATTTTCACTTCTACCCGGGCCAGAGAGTCGCAGCCTTTCTCGGTGACGATGTCCCAGTCCAGGTTCTCGTAGTATGCAAATGGCGAGTTCTTGCGCACGTCCAGGCGGCGGCCGGAGCCCCGGGCAGTCGGACCGACTGCGCCCATGTGTACCGCCTCGTCGGGAGTAAGCACGCCTACGTTTTTCAGGCGGCCGATCAGCACGTCGTTGGACAGCATCTCGTCGTACAGGACAGCCATCCCCTTTTTCATGGAGTCAAGCTTCCGGAGGACGAAGGTCGTCTGGGCCGGAGTGATATCCCGCCGGACTCCGCCCAGCGTCACCATGCCATGGGTGACCCGCTGGCCGGATACTAATTCCAGGCTGTCCTGGATGTCTTCCCTGATCCGCAGGAACTGCATCAGCATGGTCTTGTAGCCGACCAGATCGCCGAGAATGCCGATCGCCATGAGGTGGCTCTGAATACGTTCCATCTCACAGATCAGCGTCCGCAGTATATCTGCACGTTTCGGGACCGTGACATTGCCGATATTCTCGACCGCCATGCAGAAGGATAGCGCGTGGTGGGCGTTACACAGGCCACAGACCCGCTCCGCCAGGTAGATGTCCTTGTAGTAGTCCCGCCGCTCCATGAGCTTGATGATGCTCCGGTGGTTAAAGCCAAGCTTCAGGTCCGCCTTACGGACGACCTCATCCTCCACAGACATCTTGAAGTAGTTACTCTCGATGAACGCCGGGTGATAAGGACCGTATGGCACGGTCGAGATGGGCATCGTGGTAATATGGTCGCTTCCCTGGATCGACTGGGGCTTCTGTTCCTCGGGAGGTGCTTCCTGAGTATACATCTGATCCCAGTTCAGGGGCAGCCATAAGTGGCGGGGATCGGGATGCTCTTCGGCCCTCACGCCCAGGAATTCGATCATCTCCCGCTCCGACCAGTCTGCCTGAGGTGTCAGTGTAGTGATCGACTTGAGCACAGGCCGTTCCCGGTCCAGGATCATGCGCAGGATCGTGTGTCGTCCGGGCTCCTGGTGGTCGAAGCTAAAGTAGTAGTCGACCCGGATACCCTCGACGCCTTTGTCCACGCCTGTAGCATACATCATCCTGGCGCCTTTGTCGAGCAGGCCTCTGGCCGACGACCGGAGGTCGTCCGGGCTGATCTCGGTGATCTGTAAGCCTCTGGCAAGACTATTTATCTTTCACACCCCCGAAAGGCGCGTTCGGCGCGTAGGATTCCTCGGAGTGGAGGTACATTTCGCTTGCGCCGCAGTTAAAGTTCTCCTCGACTTTGTGGTACTCGGGAAACAGCGAGGGGATGATGACCGAGAAGAACATGTAGAAGGAGACCAGCGAAGCCAGCTCGGCAAACAGGAACAGCAGTGCCAGGTCGGTGTTCACCAGCAGTGATCCGATGACGCTGAGTGATAGTATAACTAGTGCGATCTTGAAATAAGGTTTCATTTTATATTGTTCTCCAGCTTTTCTATGAGCTTATCTACCGGGGCTGTCCGCATGTAACGCATGCCGAACTCGTCGGGCTGAAGCCCGAAAGAGGCCGCGATCAACTCCCCAAGGTGTACGACGGGTACGTCAAAGTTGTAGTTGTCTTTCTTGCGGAGCGAAGTGATCACCCGTTCGAACTGGTCGTAGCATCCTGCGCAGACCAGGACCAGCGCATCTACGTCAGTATGCTGGATGGCGTCCAGCTTTCTCTTTGCTCGTTCATAGGTGGCGAAGTCCTTGTCTGCAAGGTTCGCCTGCAGTCCGCAGCACATCTGCTCCAGCCCGTAGGGCACGATGGTAACTCCGATCGCCTCCAGAATCTCGGTAAAGTACCGGACCAGCTTACCGTCAGGGAAGATGCGCATGTGGCACCCGGGGTGAATGGCGACCCGGATGTTGAGCTTTTTGCTTTCCCGCCGGATGCGTTCGATGCCTACGTCTTCGTACAGGACTTCGAGGTAGTGCCGGATCTTCAGGTTGCCGTGGTACGACTTGCCCGCAGCTGCCAGGTAACGGTTGACTTCTTCGAGAGCCTTCGGGTCCTCGTTAAGGACTTTATTGGCCTCGTAGAGTGTCACGTAGCACCCGTTACAGGAGACCATCACGTCACGGCCCTGCTCTTCAGCCTGGAGCAGGTTATACGATGCCAGGGTCAGCCATACCCGCTTATCTACCGAGATCCAGACGCCGGCTCTGGGACAGCAAGTTGATCGTTCCAGGTATGCGACATCGATGTCCAGCAAGGGCATGCTTTTCATGATCGCAGCCTCTGCCCAGGGCATCTTGGCGGGCATCACGCAGCCCAGGAAATGGGAATATTTACTCGTCATTTATACCTGTACTCCATACGGCTCAGGTCCAGTCCTACGGCTTTATCCACACCTATGGCCTGGATGATCTTCCGTATGTCTTCTACGGCTTCAGTATACCGGTGGGCGGTAGGCGGTACCGGGTCCAGCCCGGCTTTCTCCCGGGCTTCGCGCAGCTCGTCCGTCACCGGGTAGAGCAAACCTACGGAAAAGTGCCTGATCAGCTGCGGCTTTACGGTCGGAGGCAACGGGATCTTGACGGCTTTTCGCCATGGGTATAGCTCTTTCATCGGCTTTCTATCTCCTTGATCTTCTGCACGGCTTCTTCCCGGGGCATCATCTTGATCGCTTTGGGAGAGCAGACTTTGATGCACTCCGGGTCGCCGCTGCACATGTCGCACTTGACCATGATCTTCAGGCCTCTGCCGATATGCGGGATGGAGATCGGACAGGCGTACATGCAGGCTTTGCAGCCGATGCAGACCATCTGGTCGATGGTCACAAACCCGGTCTTCTCATCCTTGGTGGTCGCCCCGGTCGGGCATGCTGCCTTGCACATAGGGTCGCTGCAGTGGTGGCAGTGCACCCGTACGAACCCTCCCTCGGGGTCTTCCAGGACCTTGCACATCGAGAGGTTATAGTTATACGTCCGATACTTTTTAAAAGAGCATGCGGTCATGCATTGCCTGCAGCCTGTGCACAGTGCAGGATCGTGTACGATCACGTCAGTCATAAGGTTCCCGGTTAGGCTGATTGTTAAATACTTATTTTCTCTGCTGGCATCATATATTTTCTCATCGGCCTGCTATGCAGGTGGTTTTAACCACGATGGTCTCCGACCAAAAAGTGCCGCCTCAAGTCGAATAGTCCAAATAAATGGAAATTTCGACGTTTGCCTTTTAAAATCATAATAATTTCTTCAAAGGAGATATATTTATAAACAATAAGCAGTAACTAGAACCTCTAGCTATATCGATGGGGTATATGGCAGAACATGGGTGAGGGTCTATTGAATGGTCAAGATACTGATTGACAGTAACGTGTGCATCGGGTGCGGCCTGTGTGTTCACGACTGTCCAATGAAGGTTTATGCTATCAAAGACGGGCGTTCCGTTGTCGTTAACCAGGACGACTGTATGCAGTGCCTGTCCTGTCATGAAATATGTCCTTCGAACGCGATCGAGCATCAGGACATATATCTCTCCAGAAGGCTGTACGTCGACCTCGAGGTATGCTCGATGCTGAGGAGATTCATATAATGACGCAGGCTGCAATTGTCAAGCCGGAAGAACTACCCCTTCACTGCGACGGTAACATCGCCGATTATGAGGAGTCGCTTCACGGGCTGATGGTGTTAAACGCCACGATTATCCGGTCACTGGAAGAGATTGCCAGAGGTGGAGCTAACGCTGTGGTCTACAGAGCTGGCATGAAGATGGGCCACGAGACAGCAAAGTTTTTCCCCAAGACCGATAACGTCGAAAAAGCGCTGAAAGAACTATCAGAGATCCTGGGCAGGCAGTACAACTTCGAGTTGTGGAAGCCCAAGGATAAAGACAGCTACATTATCACCGAAAACGGCGAAACGTTCATCTACCTCGTGTTCAGGGACTGCCTGGTCCGGCAGACGCTGCGCAGGGAAGGTATGTCCCAGAAGGGCCCGCTTTGCCAGAGCCTCTATGGCTATATGGTCGGTGCAGTTGAGGAGATCACAGGCAAGCGCGGCAAACTGGAGATAGTCCACGTAGGGCCGAACACCTGCCTGAAAAAGCTGATTTTGAGGTGATCGCATGATCAAGCTAGCAACCGAACCACTGGCCTCTTGCGCAGGCTGTCACATGGCACTGCTCGACATCCATGAAGATTTACTCGAGCTGTTCAATAAAGTCGAGATCGTCTATTCACCGATACTGATGGACATCAAGGAGCCGCCCGAAAACATTGACATTGCCATCATCGGCGGAGCCATCAGGAACAAAGAGAATATGGAACGGGTCAAGAAGCTGAGACAGCGCGCAAAGACCGTGATTGCTTTCGGAACCTGCGCCTGCTACGGCGGAGTCTCCGGGCTATCGATCATCCACAGCCGGGACGAAATCCTGAACGGCGTCTTCACCGGTCGTGAAGGCACGACCACTAACCTAATCCCCAACCAGGACATCCCTGACCTGCTCTACCGCGGCTATGCCGTGGGCGACATCATCAAAGTAGACTACTATATCACCGGCTGCCCGCCCAAGGAATACTTCCTGCGGCAGATCCTGCTTCCGCTGATCGACGGCAAAGTGCCGGAACTGTCCAAGAAGTCGGTCTGCTCCGAGTGCGACCGGGAAATGGTACTGGTTAAGGACTGGAAGATCAAGCGCCGGTACGAAGGCATACCGGAGGAAAAGACCTGCCTGCTAGGCCAGGGCTACATTTGCCTGGGCTCGGTGACCTTCGGCCGGTGCCACGCGACCTGTACTCACCACGGCATAGCCTGCCATGGGTGCAGCGGCCCGTCGCTGGACGTGCTGCGAGAGCCATGCCGGGACATCTACAACCTCCTGGTGATGCGCATCCAGCACCTGACCGACCTGCCCCAGCAAGAGATCGAGAAGGAGTTATATGACATCCCACATACGATCTACCCGTTCGTAATGGGCAGCAAAATCATGGAAAACAAGTCTGTCTCTAAGATACCGGACATCATCAAGGAGAGACACCTATGAAAAAGATCACCATCAGCCCGATCACCCGAATAGAAGGCCATGCCAGCGTCACCGTCCAGCTGGATGACAAAGGCGAGGTCGCCGACGCCCACTTCCACGCGACGGAACTCAGGGGCTTTGAAAAGTTCCTGGAAGGCGCAGCCATAGAAGAGGCGCCCAGGATCACCCCGAGAATCTGCGGCATCTGCCCCACGGTGCACCACCTGGCCGCGGCCAAAGCCGTGGACGAAGTGTTCGGTGTTACGATCCCTGAAGCGGCATACAGGATGAGAGAGCTCCTCATCGCCGGACAGCTCATCAGCTCGCATTCGCTGCACCTGTTCATGCTGAGCATGCCGGATTACATCCTGGAGGGGGCGTCCCCGGCCACGCGAAACGTCGTGGGCCTGGCAAAAGCCAACGAAGGCCTGGTCAGGATGGCCATCGAGGCTCGCAAGATCGGGCAGCGCATCACCGAGGAGTCCGGCGGTAAGCCGATCCACCCGGTATCCGCCGTCCCGGGAGGTATGTCCTTCTCGCTAACCGAGCAGAAGCGCGCAGAACTTGAAGCATACGCGAAGCGCGCCCTTGAGATCGCCGTCGCCACCTGGGGACTGGTTAACGCAGAGTTCGACAAGCGTGCTGATTTCGTGAAAACCCTTGGTGTCGTCCAGACGGACTTTATCGGGATCACGTCGGGAGGAAAATTCGAGACCTACGACGGCCCGATCCGCATGATGGACTCAAACGGAGGCCCCCTGGGAGATTTCCTCGCGAAGGACTATGCCTCAAACATCGAAGAGTATGCCGAGCCGTACTCGTACATGAAATTTACCCGGCTGAAGTCCGGAAGCGGATTCTACCGGGTCGGCCCGCTGGCGCGGGTCAATATCGTCGACTCTATGGGATACCCTGAGTCAGATAAGATGCTTGCCGAGTTCAGGGCGAAGTACGGGCGGGTACCGCAGCAGCCGGTACTCTATAACCTTGCCCGGATCATCGAGCTCACCGCAGCCAGCGAGCGTGCGCTTGCACTGCTCCAGGATAAAGCGGTGACGGACAAGAACGTGCGCAACCCCGTGACAGGGGTTAAAAACACCCGGGGAATAGGCATCGTGGAAGCCACCAGAGGCACGCTCATCCACGACTACAAGGTGAACGATAAGGGGTTCATCACCAGTGCAAATCTAATCGTGGCCACCGGCCACAACAACCGGGCCATTGACCGGGGAGTGTTTGAGGCTGCGAAGAAGTACGTTCACGGCGATAACGCAGACGAGGCCACGCTCAACAAGATAGAGATGGTTGTACGGGCCTACGATCCATGCGTTTCCTGTGCAACGCACGCCATCGGGCGAATACCAATTATCCTGAGCTTATTCGACAGTGAAGGTAAGGTAATACGTGAGGTTAAGCGATGCTAAAGCGGATATTAAGCGATCTGATAAAAGTGGAAGGAGTCTCGGCAGCGGCCATCCTGGGCCGGGACGGGTTCATCATCGAGCATGTCTCCAACATCCAGATGGATGTTGACGCCTTGGGCGCCATGGCGTCAACGAGCGTGGGTACCTCGGAAGCCATGGGTATCGAGCTGAGCAAAGGCAACTTCGAGCAAGTCCTGGTGGAGCTGGAGAAAGGCCCGATCATGCTATCCCTGGTCACGACTAACGAGATCCTCGCCATAGTCGCGGAGCCGGGCTCGAACCTTGGCCGAATCAGGTATGAAGTCAAGAAGAACAAAGACCGAATCGCCGCTGCACTATAACGGTGGTCAGGGATTGAAGCTACCCATAGGCAGACGCGTCTCCGAATCACAGGCCAGCGTCACCGACCTGCTGCAGCAATACGGACAAAACTTCAAGGGCTCTATCAACGTGCATAAAGCTAGCCAGGGCCTGAGTAGCAACGGCTATATCATGGTCGATAACGGCACAGTGCTGGCGGCTGCTTACAAGATGCTGAGCATAACGCTGTACCAGCTCAGCGCGATGGACCGGATGATGTCGCTGGCCAACACCAGCTCGGAGATTGTCGCCATGGCAGACGATGAAATCCAGAGCTTCTTAAACGACTATCCCCATGCAACTATCATGTCAGGCATCGGGGACAGCACGGAAAAAACCGCCGCGACAGAAGCCTCCTCGCCGGAGCTTCCAGCGACGCCTATGCCAGACCCTGTGGCCGCAGCCACGGTACAGGAACCGGTCAGTCAGGTCGGCTTCGGGCAGCTGGTCGAATCGTTCACGGCTCTGCCGGGCGTCATTGGCTCTGCGCTGGTTGCAGACGGGTTCCCCGTCTACCAGCATGGAAGCGACGTGGACTTCGAGCACATAGCGGCGGCCACAGAGGACATGGTCCGGGCAGGCACCCGGATTGCTACAGAGCTACAGCTAGGAGAAACCGGCCAGATCATCCTCGAAACGCCCGAATACAAAGTCATCATCGCACCAGTCAACGACATGTTCCTCTGTGTGCTGACCAGGTCGGATACCAATCTGGGCCTGATACGGCTGAACATCAGGAACGTGCAGCGAAGCCAGGGTGGTTAACAATGCAGCTACCACGTGGAACACTTGCGAAAAATTACCGGGGTCCCGGGACCCTGGCATCCGTAACTGAGAATATACTCAAGGATAACCTGACGGGTTACCTGCGGGTCTCCATTCTTTCGGACAACGCCAGCGAGTGCGTGGTAGTATACCTATCGGCAAAGCCGGTCATGGCTTTTGTGACCAGGGCAAACGTAGACCGGCCGGACCCGGGCTTAACCAACATCAGTGCCTCGATTCAGCAGGCAGACTCGATCATCGAAATCTGCAACCTGGGAGAAAAACAGGTTACCCTACTGCAAGAACTATATGGTAACCTGGCCTACTCCGAGCCCCGGCCACAGCCCGTTGCAGCAGAAAAGCCGGCCGCAGCAATGCAGCCATGGCCATCACGTGCCCGGGAAGCTGCCCCGGCAACACAGGCACCGGTCAAGGCTATAAGTAAGCCACAGCCTCGTTTTGTGATGCCGGAAATCCGGGGCCGGTTTGTTCGCTCCGAA
This sequence comes from uncultured Methanocella sp., assembly GCA_964548585.1. Classification (GTDB taxonomy): domain Archaea; phylum Halobacteriota; class Methanocellia; order Methanocellales; family Methanocellaceae; genus Methanocella_A. The sequence goes on from CAZJRS010000013.1 coordinate 41,604, forward strand.
GAGCTGGGAGACATTCGTGAATACCTTGACCGATACCCGGATGACACAGGGCACCTGCTATTCGTGATTGAACGTAACGGCACACCGGAAGAGCAGCATGTAATCATTGCCTGCGGCTGCATCGAGGCGGTATACGACAACCAAAAAATCGTACAGGGCATGCCAGTATGGCTCGAAGGAGTGCACGGGATCGCCGAGTTTTACGCGGTAGAACCGGGAGTGCTGACATCGGCGCTTCAGCGGTCTTTGAAGTCGGTGCCAGGCATAAGTAAAGCGGAACCACTGGCACCCGTCCCCGTACAATCGGCATTGCCTGAAACCCCGAAGACGGTTTCGCCATTGACATCACAGGCTCCGTCGTATACCAAACCGCAGGTTACGCCAATGTTAAGGGAGACGGCCCCTAAAAAACACACAACGGAAGTGGTACCGACTCCACCCCCCATGGAAGCCCCCGCTGCACGACAGGTAGATCGGTCGAAGACCATCGGTGTCCCGGCACGGGAAATCCTGGAAAAGTCCAGGCTATCCGGTGCGGGTGTCGTGGGAGAAGACATCAGCCGAATGGTGGACGAGATCAGCAAGTCGATGGATGACGATGTCGCCATGGTTCGGAAAGTAGAACAAGACTTTGCCAGCAACGCGGGAGAACTGCTGGACAAGCTCGATCTGGGACACCTGCGTAAGGACAGGAGGAAACAGGGGTAAACACTATGGCTAATCTTGGTGGAATGTTACGGGAATCGATCGAATTCGCGTGTGGCCAGGAAGGAGTCAAGCAGTTCACAGAGGCAGGTTACGGTGAAAGCGCCTTTCTCAAGGCAGACGGTAACCCGGACCTACAGGGACTGACCTTAGCGCTACTCAATGTATTCCCACCGGAAAAAGCCTCGGTGATCGCCGGAGACTTTGGCAGACGGCTCCGGGCCATGCCAGCCGGCCACGCCATGGACGGCTCCAGAGACGAGGCGTTCGCCAAGTACTTCAACGCCCCTACGGGGGAGGTTAAAGGCCTGATCATAGAAGCCCGCCGGGTAAGGGAAGCCATGGGCAAAGAGATAGTAGACTACGGGCACGTCGAACTGAAAGTGGACACCGTAGACCCCATCGATCGAGAAATTACCGGATTCGTCCACGGTCAGAACACCCACTCAAGCCTGGATATCCTGGACTTCACGAGGTATTTGAAGAGTAAAGGCTATAGTATTCAAGAGTGTATAGTATTAGAGAAAGTATACGAAAAAATCGAGCAGAGAAAAAAAGAAGAAAAATTTGCCCTTGAACAAAGGATAGAAGTGCTATTATCGGAAAATCGGGCACCGAATGAAGCGGATATCCTGAAGTTCATCGATACGCTTGGCGAAAGTGGCCTTGCCTGGAACGGGCAAGAGGTACGGCGCATGATACGCGATGCGATGCTGCGCCACAGCTAAAAATCAGAATCATTATCAGAATCATTATCATAACAATGATAATCATCATCAGAAGAGTTCCGCTCGCAGATGACAGGCGGGCAGAGGTATAGGGTGAGTGAAATGACAAAAGTATACACGATCGCTTCAGGAAAAGGCGGAACAGGCAAGACGATGACGACGGTGAACCTCGGCACGTCACTGGCCCTGCTGGGAAAGCGGACCATAGTGCTGGACGCCGACATCGGCATGGCTAACCTCGGCCTGGTCCTGGGGCTTGAGAAGAGCAAGATCACGCTGCATGAGGTGCTTGCCGGCAAGGCCGACATATCCCAGGCCGTCTACGAGCTTCCTACTGGCCTCAGAGTAGTGCCCAGCGGCATATCGCTGCAGGGCTTCCAGAACGCTGATCCGGACCGGCTGCAGTTCGTAATGAGCAAGCTGGTTGCGGATGCTGACTATATACTGATCGACGCCCCCGCGGGCATCAGCAAAGACGGGGTTATACCGCTGGCCATCGCCGACGAAGTGCTCCTGGTCGTAAACCCCGAGCTATCGTCAATGGCTGACGCGGTGAAAACCAAAGTGCTCACCGAAATGGTGGGCGGCGCCATCGGCGGAATCGTGCTCAACAGAGCATCGACAGAGAAAACCGAACTGACCGCCCAGAAGATCGGAGACATCATGGGCGTAAAGGTGCTCGAAGTAATACCCGAGGACCCGAGCGTCAGAAGGGCAGCAGCCTTCAAGACCCCGGTAGTCGTGAAGTACCCGGACAGCCCCGCCGCAATCTCTTACAGGCGCCTGGCAAGCAAGATCGCAGGATCAGGAACCTTAGAACCGAGGTATTCGACTTCTGGCGAGAAACGGGAAGGTTTCATCGACAGACTGGCAAGATCGCTGTTTAAGGGGGTATAAAACGTGGACGAAATGTATCTAGAGCTAATCATAGCAATGCTCATTACCGGACTGTTAGCCTGCTTCATGATCATCTACATCATGTACGCGAGGATCAAACAGCTGGTAACCGAGCTCAGGGTTATTAAAAACCGGGTGGAAGTCACCGACGAAGAGTTAACTAAACTGGCGGATGACATAGAAGAGTTTAAGAAATTGAAGTTTTGAGCCTGAGGGCTCGGTGGGCTTTCGGCGAGCCTGAGGGCTCCGAAGGCCTTATTTTCATGTTTAATTTTCCAAAGATCTTCAATGAGACATGCCTAAGATAGGCTACTTATTGGCCAGAAAAAATTTCAAAATAGTTTATGGATATCTCTCATGAGTTTCTCAGTGCATTGGCACGACTCGGCAATACGAACGCTGCGCTGTGCCGGTGCCGCATAGATATATAGTGCCCCTGTTATGCGATGTTTTAACTCCAAGCACTCGGTGATGAAAAGTGGTTTTTAATGTAGTGCGTGTGAAAAGCCTTGAGGTCAGTGAGTGCCCGGAGGTCTGGAGGATCGAGGTCGGGGAGTGCAGGGAGGTCCGGGAGAACGTTTAAAGTGAGAGGTCAGAGAGGTCGGGAGGTCAGAGAGGCCTTATTAATAATATTCCTCTCTGACCTCCCGACCTCTCTGACCTCCCATTTTTAAAGTTCCTCCCAGAACTCCTTTACCTCCCAGACCACTCAGAGACCCCCGGGCACTCCCAGACCTCCGGCTTTTCATAGAACAGCCAAAAACACCAAGAGTCGATTAATGATCTGATCCTTACGCTGAGTTAAGTAATGGAAATTTAGATAAACTGTAGCAGGGGGCGGGTTAAACCCCCTGCCGTTTATGGGTTGTTTGTTGGTGAGTTTTTATAATCATTAGTTATCGTCTGCCATACTTCCACACGATAAAACCGAAGGCGAGTATGGCTACCAGTGCTATCGCGATGCCGATGCCGAGCCAGGAGTTGCTCCGGCTGACGGAGACCTCTATGAAGTTCTGGTTGGTCTTCGCCTCATCACTCACGGCCCTCATGTACAGTCGCTCGGTACCTTCGGAAGCATCAGCCCTGGCCGTGATCTTCACCACAAAACGCTGCGTCTCGCCCGAGGCCAATTCAGTAACTTGATGAGTGACCACGTCAGCACTGAGCGAGTCAGGCACATCATCACTACCCACATCGATCCTAACATTCGAAAGCTTACCAGAACCATTATTTTTAACGTACACATCCACATTTTTACTCGTCCCTGCCGATAAGGAAAGATTCTCCGGCATAGAGAACTCCAGCTTAAAATCCTGATCCATCAAGGACTCAACATACAACTGCACCTGACCCACGTCACTTTCACTGCCAGCAACAATTGTGATCACATTAGTGCCGGCTGACGGAGGAGTAGTCTTAACCTGGAAGGTTCTGGATGACCCTTTTTCAACGAAGACCCGGTTGATCGAATCATCGCCTGACGACAACAACAAGACATTCCAGCCGAGGGGTGCTTCTTTAACGCTTAATGCATATGACCGGTCCACGATGCCATTGTTGGCGATCGTCACGTCAAAGGTGACTGAAGTATTGACCTTCACCACTTTGCCCGGGTAATCCGTAGTCAGCTTCACCCCATTCAGACTAGTAATATTATTATCTGTAGCGATAGGCAGATACCCGACATACAATGAGCTATCCAGGATATGGTAACCTGCACCTTTGTCATCCATTATACTAGTCTGATAGAACGGAGCCCGAATCGTGATACTATAATACCCGTTCGGAACAGGGACACTGAACACACCGTTATCACCGGTACCGCCGACGTACGATTTATCGGTTTCTTTGTTGGTAATGGTGATGGCAGCATCCTTCTTCGGTAAGCCGGTGGAGGAATCGATCACGGTGCCGGATAACGTGTAAAGATTGGTGAGAGTGATAAGCACAGTAGAATTTTCGCCTACTGTAGCCGATGCACTGCCAGAACCGTACCCGTCTTTAGAGGCGTAAAACGTGTAAAGACCGTGAGGCAAAGAGAAATTACCAATACCATCGGAGCCAGTCTGTACTGAGTTGGTGGAGGTACCCACCTTGACAGAGATTATTGCCCCGCTGACTGCACCGCTCTTATCTTTAACAAAGACACTGACGGGCGAGTCGGCCAAGGCTGAGGTGGGTATTGAGGATAATAGTAAAACTATAAGGAGCGAAATGAGAATGGGAGTAGAAACCTTCATTATTTCACCGCAACGGCAGGCCGTGTCACTTCAAGGAATATTTCATTCAAAGTCGGCCGGTACGTCTCCAGCTCGGTAACCAGACCACTGGCCCTGCATACTGCACGAGACACATCCTCCGAAACATCCATAGAAGAGTTAATCAGATAGAACCCATTATTCCGGGCAACAGTAGAGATACCAGTGATGCCGGTCAGCGAACTCCGGACGATCGGCTCATCCATCCCTAAAACCTTCATTTTAAGCTGATAACCCCGCCTCTTCGAAAACTGATCCACCAGCTCATCAACCCGGCCGCAGATATTCATCTCACCATTCACGATAATACCGATACGATCACAAATCGCCTCAACTTCAGGCATCACGTGACTGGTAATAAAGATCGTCTTGCCCTTCGCCTTCATCTCAAGCATGAGATTACGATAATCTTCAGCACCCTGCGGATCAATACCGGCAGTAGGCTCATCGAACATCATCACCTGCGGATCATGAACAATCGCCTGAGCAACACCAAACCGCTGCCTCATACCCTTGCTGAACTTGCCAACCTTCTTGGTTTTAGCATCACCAAGGCCCACACGATCAAGAGTAGCCTCGACTTTATCTTCCAGCTCTTTACCCTTGATACCATACAGTTTACAGTAAAAGGTGAGATTCTGCCGGGCATTCATATTCTCATAAAAACCACACGGATCAGTGAGAACACCACAAGATTTCCTGACATCAAGCACCTGGTGAACGATGTCGAAGCCAGCCACTTTGCCAGTGCCGGTAGTAGGCTGCACCAGGCCTAAAAGCATCTTCATAGTCGTCGTTTTACCCGCACCATTAGGGCCGAGGAAACCGAAAATCTCTCCTGCACCCACTTTGAGATTGAGATTGTTGACAACAGGTTTCTTATCGTATAACCTGGTGAGATTCTGTGTCTCGATTACTGCTTGCTCCATCATATCATCCCCTTGTCTTTTCTGTTAACTTTCTTGATTCGGAGAACCTGGATTGGAGTGTGTGTGTATGTCACCAATTTTATATTTGTAGTCCTTTAACGGTTCCTTGATACTGAATCCCCACTCGGTGACCCCGAACGATTCGACGGTTTTTCGGTATAGCTTGACTTCTTCAGATTCCACCAGATACAGGGAAATAAGAGAGTCGACTTCAGAATATAACGCACCGTAGCCTTTCAAAGCACCTTTCAGGTTAGTCCCGCTGTGACCGGTTTCGGTCGAGAGCTCCGGGATAAATGCCTTCCTGGGATAAATTTTACAAAGGTACTCGAATACATTGTCCCGAACATCGCTGCCGTTCAACGCCTGGTATATTCGCCCCAGTTGGGGCAGATCTTTGCCGATTTCATACATGTTTCCATTCCTCACTCCACCTCTACGAATTGAATATTTTATTATTGTATATAAAAAGCTTACGTCATAATCAGTTAATCTGGTGCAGTAGGCGTGTTTTTCTTGAAAAATACTTACTACGGGAGATTAGAGCTTTAGGAATGCGGGTGGTTGTATAGGTATTAGCTGAGGTAATGGTAAATATATAATCTATAACATAATATTATTATTGATTAGATTCGGCATTGGTGGTTGGATAATAACTTATATATAATGCTGTACAGATAAATTATTTTTACATGATTTAAAAAATAAACAAGACCGCTGTTTGCCGATATATCAAATAAAAATCATGCCCTTTTTAGCTGGAACCTGTCATCAACTTGACAGATATCCAGAAAATATAAATATTTGCTTATGCCACGAAAGATTGGTATCACAGCACCCGGTATGAGGAGGCGTGGCAGACACAAACAAGAAAAGACGTCTGTCACCCCTGAGTACGGCGTCGCACTAACTGGATAGCCAAAGTATAGAGCAGGTGAATCATACGGCGCTCTGGGACGATGGACGGGACAGGCAACAACAACTACAAACCCATATAATCGTCTGTTCTGTCCGGACTGGGGGGCTGTGCTTGCCAAAAGTATAGAACAGGTGAAAATATGGTTAAGAAAAATAGGATCATGACTTTGGTGCTCGCCGCGGCAGTGCTCGCGGTGATCACCAGTGGAACAGCTTCTGCATACTCATGGAGTGGAATTGATCAGTCTAGAATCAATTCTAACTATGCGATATCATTTGAATCAACATGTACTGGTACTCCGAGTGTACCTGCTGGACAGCAGGTTAGCTTTGTGAACAATTTGTTTAACAATGCTCCAGATGCATTATATCCATCTGTCAACTGGGCGGATAGTGTAGGACAAACCAACAATATTCCACGATCGACTTCAATTTCTGCTAATGGCGGATTTTGGGGCACAGATCCCATATATGTCACATCACCCAGTGCTCTTCAAGGAAAAACTGACAGAGTAACCGTATACCACTGGTACACTTCGACATATGGTGGTGATGGCCCACACTCATCTGTTAGCCAATCATTCACGGTAGCATGAAAAATGATTAATTTTAATTTTTTATGATCGATATGTCAAACTTATTAATTATTGCAAAAAAAGAATTACAGGACATGATAAGTAATAAAATTGTCATTTTAACTATAATTATATATTTGTTATATGTAATTGATTTAATGTTTCATCAGCAATACATCAATTATCGATTTGGCATGAGTTTGAATCCAGTTATAGTATTATTAGGTACTTTTGCGACAATCCTGGTCAAGTTTGGCAGTTTATTCGCAATAGTAATAGGCTTCATCTCGATGTATAGTGAGTTTAGCCATAAAACCATTAATACGTTAATTACTAAACCAGTGTACAGAGACCAGATCATTAATGGTAAGCTACTTGGTATCTCAATATTTTTTATTGGTTTTCTCGGGCTAACAGCATGTGTTTTTTTACTTTTATCCCTCTACCTGTTTCCATCATACATTTCCGGGCCTACATTTACTGACTTGGTATCCAAGATGCCTATTGCGATCGTTTTTTCCTCCCTTATCATGATATTTTTCTTAGCATCCAGTATGTTGTTCACGCTGACGATGAGGAATGAGACTCTGGCGATGTTCGCGAGTTTTTTACTATGGGTCGTCATGATGTGTATAATAAATAATGTTGATTTTGCGGGAAATATATCAATGGCCTTGGCTAATGATGACAGCATTACCAACTATATAGCAAGCTTTTCCCCGGATGCAATTATGGTGACAGTATTTTGGAATATTACAGATGTGTTTGGGACGTTTTCCAGTCATAGTTCTGAGCTTGTAAAGCTGGTGATTTATGCATTAGTCATGATCACGCTATGCTACATTTCATTTTTGAGGAGGGATATCCAGTGAAGACTAATACAGTAATATTAATTGCCCGTAACGAGTTCGCAAACGTGATAAGGAATCCGGTTACCTATGTGATGCTGTCAGTTATTGCGATCCTTATGCTAGTGAATATATCAGGAGGACCGGCGGTCTATGATCGCGCTTTCAGATTTGGGGGCATGTCGGTTGACTCAAGTTTTTTAGCCGTCTTAAGCAATTTTATGAGTACAGTTTTAATGCTCTTCGTTTTTTTAACAATGTGTCTAGGGTTGCTATCATTATCGAAAGAAAGAACGAATGGCTCCCTGAGAATACTTTTAATGAAACCGGTGTACCGGAGAGATGTAATTATCGGTAAATATGTCGGCATAGGATCGAGCCTATTCCTTATCATCAGTATAGTAATTGTTATTGAGTTTGCTCTTTTGATGGCTGGCATAAGGCCTGCCGGACAACTATCAGACATAAGCTTGAGAGTAGCCGCTTATGTCGTTATATTCTTTATATATTGCATGTTTTATATGAGTATAATCATGTTTTTTGGGGCTATGTTTAAGAATTTGGTATACTCCTTGATCATATCGTTATTTTTCATATTCATAGAGACTTTTAACATGTTCCAGGTGCTATTTTTTATCGATAGTAACATTACCACAATATTAGAGCCGAAATTGCTTTTCTCCATGATTATCGCTGGAAATACTCCCCTATTTATGGCATCGACACCGTTCGACGTATGGATATCAAACTCTTTGCCATATATAGTACTCATGCTGATCGAAACGACATTAGTAATGTTAGCGACGATTCATATATTCAATAAAGAAGATGTGTAAAACCTGTGAAATATATAACTTAAAAGTTAATGAGGATAAGATGAAGTCAAGAGTGAAAATTCCCGGGATAGTATTGGTTTCTATCGTAGTAAGTATCTACATTATGTCCATACCAGGTTTAGCAGAATCGTCTAAAGTGGTTGCGATTAGTGCTGGACAACAATACACTCTGGTGCTTTATGATAATGGAACGGTATGGGGGTGGGGGGATAATGGTAATTATGTGTTAGGTAGCAGTACCATGACAAGATCATATGTGCCGATTCAAGTCCCGATTTATAATGTGAAAGCTATCAGTGCAGCACCCGATTTTGTATTAGCGCTTTTGAGTGATGGAACGGTATGGGGGTGGGGGTTTAACAATGCAGGTAATCTGGGATATGAAACTTTTGAGAAACAACCTGTACCAGTGCAGATAAAAGGGTTAGATCACGTTAAAGCGATTTCTGCAGGTGGCAGGCATTGTCTCGCTTTGAAAGAGGATGGAACAGTCTGGACATGGGGAAGTGGAGATTTCGGCCAGTTAGGGACAGGGGTCATAAGCCCGAAAAATGAAGAAGGAGTACCGGTACACCGGGTAAATATACATGTGCCAGACCGGGTAAATATCAGTGATGTTAAAGCGATCTCTGCAGGTGCTCTGTTCTCCGCTGCCTTAAAAGAGGATGGAACAGTCTGGACATGGGGGCAAGGGTTAGATGGAGCTCTGGGGAACAGCAAACATGAGGATGAGCCTCGACCGGTGCAGGCATTGATTTCAAATGTAACAATGATTTCCGCATGCAACGAATATTTTGGAAACGTCTTGGTCATCAAGGACGATGGGACTCTATGGGGCTGGGGAAATAACCTACGATACCAATTATTAGATGGATCGGGCGGGGACACTGCAAACCCTGTAAAGATAGGAAACTTTAAAAAAGTTACAGCTATCGCGACGGGAGTCACATCCTATGCCGTAGACGAGGACAACCAAGTATGGGGATGGGGAAGTGGCGATAACGGCAAGCTCGGAAGCATAGATTATTCTGGATCCCATCCAAATAACCCATTAAAAATTTATGGGTTAGAAGGTACCATCGCAATAGCGGCTGGGCTTGATCATTTAGTAGCTTTGAAGAAAGATAGTTCCGTCTGGACCTGGGGCCGTTGTGACTATGGTCAACTTGGAGTCGGCATAATTAACTATGCTTTTTCACAGTGCCCAATCCCACAGAAAGCGATAATAGGCTCACTAGATAATCAACAGTCAATTATTAATATTGATCAGCAAAAAACGATCATTAGCGTATCACAGGACCCCGAACCAAATCCGGAAGCACAAACGATAATAACACCAGGCATGAGTTTCAACACCATAATCAGTCTCTGCTGCCTGTTAATCACGGTAGGACTACTGTCGGGATTCCTGCGGAGAAAGGGCTAATGATCTCATCAACTTTGTCGATCTCACCGGGAATCGCATGGTAATAGACACGTAGCTAGTCGATTGCACGATTTGGATAGAAACCTAATATAGGCAGCCATACAACCTGAGAGTAACCGCAAGAAACAAACTGGCCATACAACCATGCCCTCCAAAACACACCACCCGATACTCAGGGCGTAGCGGACACAAACCGAGAAAAGACGTTTGCCGCCCCTGAGTACGGCGTCGCACTAACTGGATAGCCAAAGTATAGAGCAGGTGAATCATACGGCGCTCCGGGACGATAGACGGGACAGGCAACAACAACTACAAACCCATATAATCGCCCGTTCTGTCCAGACCGGTTACTATGCTTACCAAATGCTCGTATAAAGAATCAAAGTATAACTCAATTATAAACAGTATTTAGAAGAACAGCGCCTGGTGCGATGGGCCGACAGACACAAACCCATAAGGTCTGTCGCCCGGTCTACGGCGCCGTGCTTGCCAAATGTATAGAGTAAGTGATACTATGGTTAAATATCACCAACTTTTATCTATACTGTCAATAACTATAAAATTTGTGGTAGTAACCGTAGGAAACACATTTTCACATGTTAGTAAGGGAACCGGTATCTGAATCAAGCAAACAGATCGATCCGGTCAAACACCACTAGGCATACTCACACATATATCCCTCGTAATAAAAACGTTTAACCTTCATCAGAGATATATATCTTAATAAGATCATACAGTCCCAGCCCATACAGGCAGAAATCCGGATTATTCGATCATCACGGTCATCGACGTGCGTCGGCTCAGGAAACCATGGTTAGCAGATATATATATCACTTCCTGCCATTGAGATTCCGGTCGCCATCCAAACTATCCGGCCAAAGGCCGGGCGGCTTCAGCCGCAGGGTATGAGTAATGAGACTAGAAAGATTATCACATGTGCCGCCCAACCGTGGGCGTGATCAACGGGGGTCACCAGGTTTGCAGGAATCCAATGAAAACCAGAATAACAAAAATATCGCCATGCTCATCGATGGCGACAACGCTCAGCCATCACTGATCGAGGAGATGCTGTCCGAAGCGGGCAAGTACGGCAACGTCACCATCAGGCGTATCTACGGAGACTGGACAACATCCAGCATGAGCAGCTGGAAAGATTACCTGCATAAGCACGCGTTCCAGCCCATCCAGCAGTTCCGGTATACCAAGGGCAAGAATGCCACGGATAGCGCCATGATCATCGACGCGATGGACATCCTGTACGCCGGTCATGTCGACGGGTTCTGCGTGGTCTCCAGCGACAGCGACTACACCAAGCTTGCGACAAGGCTGCGAGAGTCAGGGTTGTTCGTCATGGGCATCGGCCGGAAAGATACTCCCCAGAGCTTCGTCAAAGCCTGCGTCATCTTCACCTTCGTCGAGAACCTCTCCCCCGAGGAGGAAGAGACCCCGGAGAAGTCAAAGGATCACAAAGCACCAGCCAAGGCCCGTACTCACAAGAAGCTGGACCGATTTGCCATGAACCTCCTTAAAAGAGCATACGAGATGGGCGTAGGCAAAGAGGGCGAATGGGTCGACCTCTCCACACTGGCCAACAACCTCTACAAGATCGAGCCAAGCTTCGACTCCCGAGAGTACGGCTTCAACCAGCTCCAGCAGCTTGTTAAAGCTACTAACTTATATGACGTAGAGCGGTCCCGGCTCAAGGGTCCAAGCCAGAGCTATATCAGGCTGAAATAAAACTACGCCGGAGGGCCCGGGCCACCACCATGGCTGACTTAGACAGGCTGGTCATGGCCACCCTCGCAAACCCCCGTAAACAAGGAGCTTCTCGCATATCGGCCAGACCGGGTGCCTCTGGTCTTCCTTACATATACACTGCTGAACCTGGGATCGCTTCAGAACCCGGCCATGTATGGCGTCCGGAAATCGTATAACTTTTTGATGGTGCAGTACTGTGTTTAATAATGAACAAAGCCATTGCTTTGGTATGACTCAACAACACGATCGCTGCGCTGTGCCAGGATCACAGAATACTCAGAATCTGATGATTCTGTCAGAATACACGGAATGCCAGTATCCCCGTGTTTACTCTCCGATCCATT